>CAZMDV010000021.1:0-8204 GCA_964564875.1 uncultured Salinivenus sp. | reverse complement strand
CTCATCTCGGATGGAAACGTCACCATCACAGTCCCGGAAACCGATCCGACGAGCCAGCCCCGGTACGCACCGGTTCGGGTCGCTGAACTGGAAGCTGGAGTGGGACTGGAGGCCGAGCAATACCGCATGATTTCGGTCCCACTTCAGTTGGACACGACCGATGCCTTCGCTCAGTTGCGAGACGACTTTGGCGGACTCGACCGCACGGACTGGCGCCTTCTTCGCTGGAACTCCGCTCAAGGACAATGCTCATCAGAAGCGGGGAGCTACGACGAGGTGACCGTTCCAGAGGGGACGGGAGACCTGGACCCGGGCCTTGCCTACTGGCTGATCACGCGGGATGGAGAGACGCAGGAGGGAGAGGAGACGTTCGACGTCGAGGCGGGGCGTTCGGTGCCGGCTGAGCCAATACAGATCGATCTTCGCCCGGGGTGGACGCAGGTGGCCAATCCTCGGTCCTACCCCATCGAGTGGTCGGCGGTGAGCGGGCACGAGTCGGTGATGGACCCCGTGGCCTACGATCCGACAGCGTCGGACTCAGTGGACTTCGGGGTAGCGATCCTCAGGCCGTGGACGGGTTACTGGGTGTGTAATCCGGGACAATCACCGGTGCAGATCGAGGTGCCGGCGTCCGAAGCCGAGACGGCCCAGGCGAGTGCGGTGGCCACGAAGGACCCGTCCAGCGGGGCAGGCTCGCTTTTCGACGAAAAGCCGAGCTTCGCCTTGGCACTCACGGCGAAGCTAGAGCGGGAGGAAGAGGCGACACTGCGCGACGTCCATACCGTGATGGGCGTGGCCGACGCTGGGCAGCCGGGGGTAGGACTGGAGGATGTGGCCGAGCCGCCACCGATCGGCGATCACCTTCGCCTCAGTATCGTCGAGGAGGAAACCCGACTTGCGGGAAGCCTCCGTCCCGCTGGGAAGGACGGGTACACGTGGGACCTGGAGGTGTCGGCATCCGGCCTAGAACGATGGCCAAGGATGGTCCACGGAAAACTGGAGGTCCGCGGCTCGCTTCCGACCGGCTTCGAGCGCCGACTGATGGACCGGGACACGGGGCGGCGCATTCCGATCACGGGAGAAACCTTCACCGTGCAGCTTACCGACGAACGGCCAACCCGGGACCTGCAACTCATTGTCGGGACCGAGGCGTTTGCCAAGACGGAATCGGAGACCATTCGACCCGACCGCACTGGGTTACGGGCCGTTTACCCGAATCCTTCGCGAGGGAACGTCTCCGTGGACTATCAGCTGAAGACCGCTCAGCGCGTGCAGATTCAGATTTACGACGTGCTCGGGCGCCGGGTAAGGACTCTCGTCGACGAGCGGCGCACGGGCGGGCACCACAAGGCCCATTGGAACGCGCGATCCGGATCGGGGCGGGTGGCCAGCGGGGCGTACATCGTGAGAATGAAAACAGAGTCTACCTCGGTCAGTCGACGCATCTCGATCGTTCGATAGGTCTCGCCGCCGAGGTCCGACCTTGGACGATCCGTAATTCCCCTCGCAGATTGCATCGACCTCATGCAGGATGTACACCAAACCATTTTGTATCCGGACTGGATCTCCAACTGGAGAGTGGTCGTGGCCTTCTGGTTTCTGCTCTGGGGAGGGGGGAGCTTGTTTTCGGTGCAGGCACAGGTCGGAGCCGGTGCTGCCGAAGCTCTCACCAGCAGGGAGCGTCCGGTTCGCATTTCGCTTCAGCCAACCTACCAGCGGTTCGAGGACGGCGATCGGGTCATCACGCAGTGGAGCGTTCCGATCGTGGCAGTGGTTCCCTTTGCGGACCGCTGGCAGGTGAGTATCCGCGGGAGTGGCGCCTCTGCCAGCGGAAAGGACCTTCAGACCCTTTCGGGCTTCAGCGACATCCGGACTACTCTCAGCTACGCCCAGCCTATTGGAGAGGGGAGCCTCATTGTCAACGCGAGCGTGAATGCACCAACCGGGAAGGAAGAGCTTGCGCAGGATGAGTTCAACACAGCCCGGCTCTTGAGCCGAAACTTCTACCGATTTCGTGTGCCGAGCTTTGGCCAGGGCTTTGGTGCCGGAGCGGGTCTGACGTGGGCAGTTCCTGTGGCTGAATCAGTAGTTATTGGAATTGGGGGGGCATTTCGATACCGCGGGAGTTACACTCCGACGGCTGGTCAGCAAGCAGAGTACGACCCCGGAGAAGAAGGACGGATTACTGGAGGGGTGGACGTTCGACTGGGACAGAGCTCCGCCCTTTCTGTGGACGGATCATTTTATCTATATGGGACCGATACCGTCGGGGGTGACGATCAGTTCGATACGGGCAATCATGTGTCTGTGCGCGTGCAGTTTCTCCGCGAGGGAGAGCGACACACGATTCGGGTTCGGGGACAGTATCGACAACAGGAGAAGAGCACCCTGCCAATCCGAGATGGGTCGGATCGGGAGCTACAGGTTCTCCCGAGCCGCGGGGTGCTTCAGGCGCGATACACGGTTGGCCTTTCGAGGGACATCGATATGGGAGTGTCTGCCGCCGGACGCTGGTACGACGAGACGACGGCATTTGGGAGCAAGACGATGGGGACGATCGGTCTCGAGCCCCGCTTTTCGATTAGGGAGCCGTTCACAATCACTCCCCGGTTTGCATACACGGCCGGGAGCATCATGGGCCTCGAAGGAGGAGTTGGGCTCACGGCTCAGTTCTAAGAGACAAGCCCCCTCGAGAACAAGAAACTTCTCGTTCTTTCGGAGGGATGATCCAACCTACTCCGGTAGCCAGTGCCTTGCTCTCATCTCAGAGGATTTTAACTTTTGTCTCACTCTGACCGCTGAATCTATGTTTGCTCTCTCCGCCGAGCCTGCAGGGTACTCGGGCTCATCTCGGCCTCGGATTCTCACTGCTTTCGCACTCCTTGTCCTGATCTTTGGATTCGCCCTCATTCCGAAGTTGGTTCAGGCTCAAAAGCGGAGCGGCATTGCTCTCTCTGTAGAAGCATCCACGATTGGGCCCAGTGTTGGGGTCCACGTTCGGGCAATAGAAGGCTTTCGGATCCGGGTGCGTGGTTCCTATTTGCCGTACAGCTTCGACCGAGACCTCAACGACACGGATGCGTACGACCAAATCGAAGGAGACATCTGGCTTGGGGGGCCGGAGGTGCGTCTGGATTGGCAGCCCCTAAGGTCCTCATTCTCCTCGTTTTTCATTTCAATCGGAGCTTTGTACAACGTCATGGAGGTAGATGCTCTCATGTTTCCGACCTCCCCTTATGAATTTAGCAACTCCAAAACGTTTAGCGCCGAAGAAATTGGAGAGACTGATGTCGAGGTCTCGTATGCCCCGGTCAGCCCCTACGCTGGAATCGGATTCGGAGACGTGTTGAGCGGACGGTGGAGCTTCACAGTCGCACTCGGTGCGTATTACACTGGTCCTCCAGACTTCACCTTCGAGGGAAGTGGACTAACCAAGGTAACAGAACAAAACGAGACCATTCTGGAAGAGGGCTTCAACAGCTTCCGGTTTTTTCCGAATCTCGCAGTAGGGCTGTCCTACCAGTTTTAGGAGCTCTCCCCTTGCCTCCTGCCTTTCATCGAATGAGCCAGTCGTACAATGCTTCGTCCTGCCCGCCTTTTCATCTTCGCGGCTCTTTGTTTGCCTCTTGCGTGGGGGTGCGACTTCGGCGCCGCAAGTGACGCAGTGGACGAATTTGAAGTGGTCACCGAGCTTCCACCGCTCAAAACTGTAGTTAACCTGCAGGTGCTAGATGCTTCCAATGGAGCCCCCATTACGGATGACGTGCAGGTGACCGTCGGGGGGACGGATGCTTCGGAGGTCATTGACGTGTATAGTGATCCGATCTCTGAGCTGACCATCAAGAATGGGTTTGCGAATTTTGGCCTCGATTCGACCCGGAGTCCTACGCCCGACAATCCCGCACAGCTCGAATTGCGTGCGAGCGCGAGCGGATACGTCGCAACCTCCGTTTCCGTCAGGATCAGGCAGGAGGGATCGGTAAGCCGAGTCGTTCGTCTCAGGCCAGAAGATCCCGAGAGTTCTGTCCCTGGCACGTCGGGGGATCGGAAGAATGTTGACATAAACGAGGACGGAGAGACAACTAGTCTGGTCACTGCCGAAACAGGGAGGACATCCGACGAGCCCGATGCTGCCGAGGCGGCGGCCTCAGTTCCCACCGGAACACGCTTGCGGACCACGTCTGGCGAATCCCTACAAGGCCAAGTGACAATTGACCTATCGGTCTACGATAACTCGGCGGACGCGCAGGCGCTGCTGCCCTCGGGAGTTAAAGCTAATGAGGGGGGACAGCGGCGCCAGATTCGCGGTGCCGTTCGCTTTGGAGCTCGGGATAACGATGGACGCGTGGCGGACCGGTTCGGAGAGGCGGGGCAAGACACCACCATGGTCACTACAGACCTTCCCACGCTGAGCGCCGACAATGGCGTCCCGACTATCACACTGGTCAATCCGGAGACTGGTGATGCACGCACCGTTGATCTCAGTGCCTCGAGCGTAGCGCGAACCGTTCGAGCGAAGCAGAGACAACAGCAGACGACGTTTCTATTCGCCGGCAGCGAAGTGGTTGTGAAGTCTCCGGAGGGGACGACCGTCATCGATCGAAGCGGATTCTCAGGAGAATTCTTCGCTGCCGTGGGTGTCGAACCGACGGGGGAAAACAGCTGTACTCCGGAGAGTATTATTGAAACCCATCCGAACGGCCAGAGAGGAACAGTCGCCCTCCGCCTGTCGGGGAACGGAGTGTCTATAGACACGCAGGTGCCGATTCCGACCTCTAACTCTCCCTTCCCCGTGTCGGCGTCGAACCTGTTTGACCAGGATATTCCAGTGCTCGGCGACCTGGAGCTCACGCTCAGGACTCCCGGCGAAAAGGAAGTGACAACGACCGTCAACCCGTGCACGGGAACATACTTTGTCAAACTCCCTGTACCGGCGCAAAACCGCATTGACGCCACGATTCGGGCCTTGCCCGATTGCCCGGCGGGGCAAAGTATTCCTCTCAGCCCGCCGCTGAGCGGGTACAGTGTCTCCTACCGTCCGGTGGGAAGCGACAGGCCGTACCAGACTGTGCCAAAAGAAGAGATTACGATTAACCTAACGGACGACAAGCCTAGGAAGCTCAAAGATGCTGTCGCCTCCGTGTCCGGGGTCCTCCCGAATACCGAGTACAAGTTCATCGGCACGTTTGGGGAGGAATCGTCCAGCAAAGAGATTACGATGCCCGTGCAGGAAGGGGGGGAACTTGAGGTGAGTGACGAGGGATTGCAGAGTCTGTGCCAGTAACCGCGGACGGCAAGCATCACGAAGACGTGGTTGACGCTGGAGTACACGGCTGCACTATACGGCCAATGTCAAGCTGAGGGGCGGAGGTCGAAAAAGATCCGTCTGTCTCGAGGTATGTGTGCCTTGAGCCGTCGGATCACTCATCTGCTCGTTCCACGACGACCGGGCCGGTGGCCTCGGCCATGCACGCTAGGCGACACTGCCCTGGCTCGTTGCCCGGCTCCAGGTCGCACAGCGTCTCCAGGGTGTCCTCCTCCTGATCGCCCGTGGCACTCAGGTGCTCGCCGCCCGACACGACCCGCAGGGCGTCCATCCCGCAAAACCCCGACTCGCATTCGTACTCCACGAGGCCCTCCCCTTTGATCGCGTCGAGGACCGTCTGTCCGTCCTCGACCGGCACCGTCGTCCCGTCTGGCTGGACGGTGACAGACGGTTCTGTGGGAGCCTCAACTTCCCCGTCGGAGGGAGCAACCTCTTCCTCCGCGGCTTCCTTCTCGGGCTCAGCCTCGTCCGGCGCCATGTGGAAGACCGTAGAGCCGGCTGGCGTAACCTCTTCCAGACTGAGCCGAAAGAGCTGCTGGCCGACCCGGAATACGTCGTCGTGCTCAATCGTCATGCCCTCTCGTACACGGAGAAACGAGCCATTCAGGCTGTCGAGGTCGCGGGCCGTCACGGTGCCGTCCCCGAGGACTTCCACGGCCAGATGCCGACGCGAGAGAATTTTGTCGTCCGGATCGAGAGTGATGTCCGGCGCGTTGCGGCCCAGTATGAAGGAGCCCTCGGAGAGTACGTAGCGGTCGACCTCCTGCCCCGACTGGTCGTACTGCACGATGCGGGGCCGTCTGTCCTCGCGGCCAAAGACTAGGAATTGGCGTCCCACCTGCAGCAGGTCTCCGGACGACATCTCGGTGCGGTCCCCGGGCTGCAACTGCAGGAAGGTGCCCGTATTGCTGCCGTCGTCGCGGAGGACGTAGCCGTCCGGCGTATGGGTAACGGACGCGTGCGGACTCGACAGCCGATTGTCCTCGGGAAAGGTTAAATCGCCTTCCTTACGTCCAATCGTGGTGGCCCCCTCCGTGCGAAGAGAGAACTCTTCTTCCTCCACGCCGCCGGGCGTGATGCGCACCAGCACGGCCTCTTCCTCCTCGACGCTGCGGTCCTCCGACACGCTTTCCTCGGTCGGAGACTCCCCCTCCACCATCGTCTTCACGAACGAGGCGGACTCCTTCTCCTCGGGCTCCTCCATGTCCTCTTCGTCCTCCTCGTCGGCAAAGGCGAGGTCGACTTGGATCGTCCGCCTGCCCTCCACCTTTTGCTTGACGACCTCGGCGATGAACACGCCATCGCGGAGGGCCGACTTGATGTTGCCCCGGTGCTTGATTTCCTGATACGTTTCCGGATCGGCGTCGAAGTCCTCTGTCTCCAGGTAGGCCTGGCTCAGGATGTCGCCGATGAGGTAGAGGTTGGGCTGCTCGGTTTCCAGGAGCGGCGTCACGGCCATCCGCTTCTTGTTGTCCGGCCCGCCCTTGACCATGTGCACGCCCAGCGAGTTGAGAAAGTCTTCGGGGATGTCCTCCCCGATGCAGGCGATGCAGTGCTCCTTGGGAAATTCCAGATGGGACTTTTCAATGGGACGGCCCTCTATCTCCTTCCGATCGGTGCGGACGGAGAGGAACTCGTTGCGATCCGGCCCAGTCGACACGAGCTCCGGCTCACTGTTCGGGAGGTACCGGATGTTGCCGTTTCGCACGTAGGCGTCGAAGAATTCCTCCGAAAGGGCTTTCGACACCTTCGGCATCTGCTCGCCGCGGTACGACCAGTACACTGGGCAATCGTCATCGGCCTCCTCCTTCGCGTTGGAGACCGCGATGACGGCTTCGGCGGCCGAAGTGCCCCCTCCGATCACGCAGATTGGAGGCCCCACGTAGTTCTCGGGGTCGTCCAGGCGGTGGGCGATTCCGTCCGTATTGCCGGGAATGTCGAACCGGCGGGGCACGCCGCGGCCCATTGCAATGACCAGATGGCGGGTGGGATACCGCTCTTCCTGCTTGGTCTTGTGGTTCCAGGTCACAGCCTCCCATCCTCCCTCGTCTCGCGGCTCCGCGTCCGTGAGCTCCACGCCGACCTTGGCCGGCACGTTGTGCTCGCGGTAGAACCCCTTCCACTTCTCGCACATGTCGTCTTTGTCAATGGGGTCGAAGTGGAGGCGGTTCGTGAGTTCGTCCCCCTTGGGAAACCTCATCTTGTCTCCTCCACCGAAGTGTGGGAGAATGAGCTTGTCCTTGGCGTAGTCCCGGATGCGCTTCATGAGGTCGTCGTAGTCGATGACGAGCGCATCGAGGCCCAGCTCCTTGGCGCGGAACGCTGCGGCGGTGCCGGCAGGTCCCCCACCTACGATGAGCATGTCCAGCACGTCGGGCAGTTCGACAGGATCGCGCAGGTTGAAGGTGCCGTCGGATAAGACTTCGGTACTCATGAGACTGGCTTGGTCAACGAAAAATCGTCAGGATGATGTACGTTGCAGAATGGCTTTCGCCTGGAGGCCGAATTGAATCTCAGAACCCGGAGAAAGAGGCCTCGACCCGCTGAGGCGGTCCCCATTGACGAAGGTAAAGTTCTTGCTGCCCGCATCTTCCACGACAACCTCCCCCGGTTTCACAATGAGCCGGGCATGCTGACGTGACACGCCGGGGTCCTCGATCTGAATGTCGCAGTCCGACGAGCGGCCGATCATCACCTCGCCTTCCGGGAGGGAATGGGTGCCCTGGGGATCGCCTTCCAGAATCACTTGCAAGGCGTACCGCGGCGAGGCCTCGTCGGGGACGTCGAGCGCGTCCCTCATACGCGTACGCTCCTCCTCCAACCCGTCCTCTTCCGACTCGTCTTCCTCAGAAAGATCGGGGAGCTCCGGCGGGGACTC
>CAZMDV010000020.1:0-16854 GCA_964564875.1 uncultured Salinivenus sp. | reverse complement strand
TAGACGCCGCTTCGGGAAGCCAAAAATCACCCATGTCGTGATTGGTTGTGGGTACAAAAGATTGCCTCTTGTCCCAACTGGGAACGCCATCTCAGCTTGGGGGTGCGGCCTCGCAGACGCGAGGCGGATGGCAGCCGGGAGTCAATGGTGTGACAACTCGGAATTTTCCAGGGACGGACCTACTGCGACTGTTGCTGTCGCTGCTTGTACTCCTCCGTCGCGATAAGGTCCATGGCCCGATCAATCGGGATGCGGTAAACCTCCTTTTCCTCATCGACGACCCCATACTGCTGAAGCTTTTGCGTCGCTTCCAGTTCCGTCTGGCGAATCTGGTCGTACGTCTGTCGCTTGGTGGCCTCCGTCTGCGTGTCCTGCGTGACCTGCCCGAACCAGCCAAAGATGATGGCAATGGCCACGAGGATGACAAAAATGATCGACCCTGAGATTCCCATAATCTGACTCGCCGCCACCCCCTCGTAGGCCACGCCGCGTTCTTTCTCCTTCTCGAACTGATCTTCGAAATCGAAGGGCTCGGTGGTGGCCTCGCGCCGAGCAGCCCGCGCAAGTTCCGTTACGGGCTCTTCGTCGCTGGGCGATGGTACCTCGGTGTCAGCTTCGGCCTCCGTGGTCGCGACAAAGCTCTCCACGGGACTACGTTCTCCACTCCCGGCGTCCGGCCCAATGAGGACGCGCCAGAAGAACGTCTGGCCGTCAGTGGGCAACTGGTTGCCAACCGTCACTGCCGCTTCGTTCCCGACATCCACGTCGACGACGAGGTCTTCAAAACGAGCCGTGGGGGCCACCTGAAGACGATAGGCCTCAGCGCCCTCCACGGGCTCCCAGACGAACGTCACCTCACTTCCGTCGACCGAGATTGCCTCGGTGGGGGCAATAAGGAATGGTGACGGCACTTCTTCGGAATCCATGTCGCAGCGGAGAGGGATTAGTCTTCAGGATAAGGCGAACGCGAGAGGCGAGGCAGAGGTCACGATCCCCGGTGAAAATCACCGGAAAAGCCCCTCGCTCTCGCCCAAGGCCATGAATGCGGGTCTCCGCAACTGGCCGACTACATGTTCTCAAACTGGAGCGATTTCCCCAGATAGGGATGTTTTTGTGGTACAAGCGGATGACGGCTTAGTCGGTACATTAACGCTCCCGCGAAGATCCCCGTCAACCCCAACCAGCACGTAAAGTCAAGCCAGTGAAACCCGCCGCTGTCCCGAAGCACCGGGAGCACGATCCAGTGAATGTCGAACCAGTGCATCCCGATGATCCAGACCGACATCACGCCCATGATGACGGAGGAGCGCTTCGTGGCCTGGGGCAGAAGAATAAGAAACGGCACCAGGAAGTGGAAGAGCACGAGGAAGGCACTGTGCCATCCCCATCCCCCACTGAGCCGATGCTGGAACCACACCGTTTCCTCCGGAATGCCGCCATACCAGTAAAGCATGTACTGACTGAACGCAATGTACGCCCAGAAGACGACGAAGCCGAAGAGGTACTTCCCGAGATCGTGGTAGTGCTCCGACGTGATCACATTTTGCAGCAGTCCTCCGGTGCGCTGGAAAAGCAGGGCGACCAGCGAGATCGTGGCCACCGCACAGAGGGTGCCCCCGGCAAAGAAATAGACGCCGAAGATGGTGGAGAACCAGTGGGGATCGGTCGACATGAGGATGTCGTAGCTCGCGAAGGCCGTCGTCACCGCCAGGAGGGGGAGTCCCCAGGCGCTGGTGCTCCGCAGCTTTTTCTGTATCGTGGGATCCGGATCCACGTCCTGCCGCAGCGAGAAGGTGTAGAGCCGGTACGAGAGCAGGGTCCAGGCTGCGAAGTATACGAGGATTCGCACGCTCCAGAACGGAACGTTCAGGTAGGAGCGCTTGCCGGCCAGTATCTCATCGTACTGGGGGCTGCTCGGGTCGTAGAGCTCCTCATGGGTCCAGTGGTACAGGTCGTGCATGCCGAACAGAAGCGGGAGCCCGAGGAGCAAAAGCAGCGGAAATGCCCAGATCAGCGCCTCATTGATGCGGTTGACGACGACGCTCCAGTGCGCCCGCGTGAGGTGGTTGAAGACGAGGAAGAAGAGACCGCCCAGGGCCGTGGTGAGCAGAAACGACCATCCCGCGAGATAGGCGAAGAAGAAGTCGTCCGGGCTCTGCAACAGGCCCAGGGCGCTAATCGTCAGCAGCGCGATGCCCAGGGCCAGCGGCACGAGCCAAGTGCGCCGGTCGCCCACGAACCGGTAGGCCTGCTTCGCGGCGTCGCTCGTCGACTGGATCGGATCGACCAGCCACTCCAAAATGGAACTTCGATTGATTGCGTCGGCCATGGCGTCGAGGAGTAGGTTCGGAACTGCGAGGGGCCGGGGGAAGGATAGCGGGGGGTAACGGGAAAAGGGCTATTCCGCTTCGCTCTGCTGCGCCGCGCCGGTTTCATCCCCCCTTACCTGCGCCCGCTGGCCCGGCGGCAGGTCGTCGGGCGACGCGTTCTGGCTGCGCTGCAGGGCGCGGACGTACGCCACGATGGCCCAGCGGTCCATCACAGGCACTTTCTGTCCGTACGCCGGCATATTGCGGACGCCGTTGGCGATCACGTCGTAGATGTACCCGTCCGGGACGTTGCGGAGACGATCGATGTGGTAGCTGGAGGCCGGCGTATACCCGTAGTCGCCCCGCATGATGATGCCGTTGCCTGCCCCCGTCTTGCCGTGGCACGGCGTACAATAGATTTCGTAGCGGTCCTGCCCTCGCTCCAGCACCTCCTGGGTCACGGCAATCGGAATTTCCTCCACGTAGTCCCCCGATTCGGTGCGGGCTCGGTACAGGGCCGAGTCGGCCCGGAGCTCGCCCCGGGAGACGGTGCCCGGCACCGGGGTCCGCATGGCGGAATTGTCTTCGAAGAACGGATTGGCTTCCTGCGGGCCGAACTTCTGCTGGAAGTCCATGTCCAGATTCATGTGGAAGGGCGGGTTGTCCGACTGGGTCCCCCGGCACCCCGCCAGGAGCAGGGCCACAAGCACCAATCCGGTGAAAAACGAGCGTCGCATCGGTTGTGCAGCAGGTCTAGAAAAACAAGGTGGACAAAACGGGGCGGCAGCAGGGTCAGGCCTCGGCAACGCTGTCGTCCTTCACGAGCTCAATGTGGCGAGCCCCGAGGCGCTGGAGCAGCGCGGCGGTGTCCTCCACGTCAAACTGATCGTCGCTGGCCGCCACGTGCAGGAAAAACCGATCGTCCGATGCCCCCCTGAAACGATCGGAGTAAAACAGCGGGTTGTACGGGCGGGGGAGTCCGTTCAGCGCCAGCATGCCCGCCACCGCCCCGAACGCCGCGAACAGCACCGTGAGTTCGAACATGATGGGCACCGACGGCTCCACTGCGAAGAAGGGCTTACCGCTGATGTTGATGGGATAGTCCACGGCGGCCGTCCACCACTGCAGGAGATACGCAGCCGCGAATCCCGTGAGGCCGCCCCCGAACGTAAAGACCCCCACGCCCACGGCATTGCCCAGTCCCATGGCCTCGTCCATCCCGTGGATGGGGAACGGGCTGTGGGTGTCGAAGTGGCGATAGCCGTCCTCCCGTACCGCCTCGGCGGCGTGGAGCAAGGCCCCGGGGTCCGGGAACTCCGCCAGCAGGCCGTAGACCTGATCGGCGTCGCTCTCAAAGATCCCCAGCCGGGCCTTGAGGTCTTGGATCAGTGTAGGCATGGCGTCTGCAGTGCACAGTCCGAATTAGTGAGTAGGCATCGGGCAGTCGTCGGCTCAGGCGGACGTTTCTTCCTCCTCTGCCCCGTCCCCCCGGTACGCCTTCGCCAGGGCGGGCTCGGCGGGCTTGACGTAAGGCTCACCGTTCCTCTCGACGTGCCCATTTCCTTCGTGCTCGTGAAAGTGCGGGTCGGCCTGCGGCATGACGCCCTTCACCTCCGACATCGCCACCATGGGCACGAACCGGAGGAAGAGCAGGAAGAGGGTCAGGAAGAGGCCAAACGAGCCGACGAGGGTGCCGATGTCGACCCAGGTGGCCGTGAAGTAGCCCCACGAGCTCGGCAGGAAGTCGCGGTGCAGCGACGTGATCGTAATCACGAACCGCTCGAACCACATCCCGATGTTCACGACGATCGACAGGGCAAACATGACCGGCACGGAGCGCCGCAGCCGCTTGGACCAGAAGAGCTGCGGGGTGATGAGGTTGCAGGTCATCATGATCCAGTACGCCCAGGCGTACGGCCCAAAGGCCCGGTTCAGGAACGCATACTGCTCGTACTCGACGCCCGAGTACCAGGCCATGAAGAACTCCGTGATGTAGGCAAACCCCACGATCGATCCCGTCACCAGGATGATGATGTTCATCTTCTCCAGGTGGTCGATCGTGATGACGTTTTTCAGTCCATACACCTCCCGCGTGATGACCATGAGCGTCACCACCATGGCGAAGCCGGAAAAGATGGCCCCGGCCACGAAGTAGGGAGGGAAAATGGTGGTGTGCCAGCCCGGGATTACCGACACCGCAAAGTCGAACGACACGACTGAGTGGACCGACAGAACCAGCGGCGTGGCGAGGCCGGCGAGCAGCAGGTAGGCCTTCTCGTAGTTGCGCCAGTGGCGGTTCGAGCCCGTCCAGCCGAGCGAGAAGAAGGCCAGGATCCGACTGCGCCAGAAGTTCTTGGCCCGGTCGCGGAGCGTCGCCAGATCGGGGACGAGGCCCACGTACCAGAACAGCAGAGAAACGATGAAGTAGCTCGACACCGCGAACACGTCCCAGAGCAGCGGGCTCTTGAACTGCGGCCACATGGCCATCTGATTGGGAATCGGGAGCGTCCAGTAGATGGCCCAGACGCGCCCCACGTGGAAGGTGGGCCAGATGAGGGCGCACATCACCGCAAAGAGCGTCATCGCCTCCGCCGCCCGGTTGATGGCCGTACGCCAGTGCTGGCGGAAGAGGTAGAGAATGGCAGAAATCAGCGTCCCGGCGTGCCCGATCCCGACCCAAAAGACGAAATTGACGATGGGCCAGCCCCAACCAACGGGCTGGTTGTTGCCCCACACCCCGATGCCGTTCCATACTACGTACGCAAACAAGGCCAGGAGCAGGAGCGTCCCAGAAAAGGCCACCGCGAAGGCGGCGTACCACGCCATCGGGGCCTTCTTTTCCGCGTGGCGCGACACCATCTCCGTGATGTCGTGAAAGGACAGGTTGCCCTTGACGAGGCCGTCGGCCGCGCCGTCACCGGAAGGGGCCGGCGGCGACTCGGACGGATCCGCAGGAAGTTGTTTGGAGGTCTCCACGGAACTTTCGGGAATCGATTCTACGAGTCAAGTACAGTGGACGCGGCAAGACCTACACACTTGCACGCATGTCCTCCTCATTCTCCGACGAGAGTGCCTCCTCCAGTCGGGGATTGGTGTTGCGCACCCGTCCCAGGTAGGAGAGGCGCGGCTTTGTGTTGAGGTACGAGAGCAGTTCGTACCGGCGCGGATTCTTTTTTTTCTCGACCACGGTACTCTCAGGATTGTTGAGGTCCCCAAACGTGATGGCGTCGGTCGGGCATGCCTCCTGGCACGCCGTCTCGATTTCGTCGGGCCGGAGGTCTCGCTCCTCGTTGTCGGCCTGGCGCTGGCCCTTGCGCACCCGCTGAATGCACCACGTGCACTTCTCCATGACGCCCCGGTTGCGAACGGTGACGTCTGGGTTCTGGGCCATCTGCACCTCGGTCGGCAGCGTCTCGGTCCAGTCATAGAAGTTAAAGCGGCGAACCTTGTAGGGACAGTTGTTCTGGCAGTAGCGGGTGCCGATGCAGCGATTGTAGATCATCTGGTTGGTGCCGTCCGGCGAGTGCACAGTGGCCGCCACCGGACAGACGGACTCACAGGGGGCGTTCTCGCAGTGCTGGCACATAACCGTCTGCATGAGCATCTCAGGGTCGTCGTCCCCCTCCTCCTCGCTCACGTAATATCGGTCGTTGCGAATCCAGTACATGTGGCGTCCCTTGCTTACCTGGTCCTTCCCGACCACCTGCACGTTGTTCTCGCTCGTACACGCGACGATGCAGGCGTTGCATCCGGTGCAGGTGTTGAGGTCCACCGTCATACCCCACTGATTGTCGTAGTAGGGATTGTCTTTGTACGCCTCCTGATCCGACGGGTGGTTCTCCTGCCAGGGCATCGGATACTCCTGCTGCTGCTGCACCGGCCCAGCCTCCTCAGCGCCCGTCTCGCCGTGTTGCGGCGCCCCGTCGCCCCCGTGGGCATCCTGCGCCGGCATGTTTTCGGCAGCGTGGGCGTCGGTGCCCGGGCCTGCCTCCAGCCCCTGGGCCGATTCGTCGTGGGCAGCCCCGTCGCCACTGTGTCCGCCGTCACGTTGTCCACCGTCACTGTGGTCCCCACCGCCGTTTTCCCCACTACCGTGCTCACCACCCCCGCCATGGCCTCCGCCCTCGTCTTTGTGCCCCAACTCGGGCACCGGCGGCTGCTCCTCGTTGACGAACTCCGGATTTTCTTTGAACTCATCGAGGGTGGCCCACCGCACGATGGGACGTCCCTGCATGGTCCCCTCCTCCTGGGTTGTGGCAATTAGGTAGCCGCTGTCGACCTTCGTCACCTCGGCCCCTGTGGTCACGCGCTCGCCAACGGGGCGCAAGGATGCTACGTTGGCCCCCACCACGTCTATGCTGTTTCCGGAGACATCGACGCCCCCGGCCACAGGCGCCCCGTTGTAAATGTTGGTCTGGTCGCTCGTGTCCCAGAACGGGGTGCTCTCCGACTCGCGGGTGGACGCGATGGTGCGGCCGTACCCCATCGTGACGCCAATAGAGCCATCGGGGTAGCCCGGCTGGATCCACACGGGAAGCTCCACGGTCTGGTCGTCGAGGGCCAGCTCCACGCGGTCGGCGTAAAAGTTGCCCTCGCGGCGGTTCACGTCGACGCCGAGCTCCTCGGCCGTTGCCTGGCTCATCACGGCGACGTTGTCCCACACGATCTTCGTGATCGGGTCCGGCAGCTCCTGCATCCACGGGTTGTTCGAGAAGCGGCCCGACAGCAGGGTCGGGTCCGGACGGACGACGACCTCGAGCTCATCCTCCGCGTCGGAGGACGGGGTGTCGATCGGGGGCACGTTGGCCTGTCCCACGGAGGCAACGTCGTAGCCCGTCTCCGCCAGGTAGCCGTCGTGCAGCACTTGGCGCCACCGCTTCTGGAACGGGCCTTTAATCAGTGGGCGCCACTGCTCGCGCACGAGGTCGTGCCCGCCAGCGTCCACCCCCGTCGCCGCGAGGTTGAGCACCTCGATGATCGAGTGCGCGTCGTCGTAGAGCGGCTGGATGAGGGGCTGAATGACGGAGAGGGTGCCGTCGTAAGCGCGTCCGTCGCCCCACTGCTCCAGGTAGTGCGTGCGGGGCAGGTGCCACCGGGCCGCCTGGGCGGTTTCGTTGCGGAGGCGTCCCAGGTGCACCGTGTCCTGCACGCTTGACAGGGCCTCCTCGAAGTTGAGGCCCGACGGGGCGTTATAGACTGGGTTCACGCCCAGCATGAATAGCGTGTCCAGGTCGCCCGCCCGCATGGTGTCGGTCAGGTCGGCCAGCGCCTCGTCCTGCGGCTGGACTGAGGCGGCACCCGTGTCGAAGAGCGTGACGGTGGTGCCGAGGCCGCCGAGCTGCTGGTTCATCGCCATCGCGAGGGCGTGGACCTCGGGCGGCTGGGACTCGCCCACCATCACGACGCCATTCTCCCCGGCCTCTCGCAGGTCCCGCACGATCTCGCGGACGTGAACGCGCTCCTTCTCGCTCCACGAGGCGCCCGGCGCCTCGCCCACGCCCAGCTCTGCGGCCAGGGCCGCGGCAAAGGCCGGGATGCGTCCGGCGCGCATGGACAGTCGGTGGTCCGAGGTGCCGCCCGTCGTGGAGTAGCGGCTCTCGATCGTGTAGAGGCGGCTCATCGTATCCTCCACGCCCTCCAAGCGCCGCCCCTCCGCAAAGGCCTTGGTGTTGTAGAGAAAATCGCGGGAGCGCCCGTCGAGGAAGTTGGCGTCGAGGCTGACCACGACCTCCGCCTCCCCGAGCTCGTACCGCGGTCGGAGCGGGCGGCCAAACGCCTGCTGCATACCGAGCCAGCGCGCGTCAGTCCCTTCTGGCGAGTATGGGATCCACCGCAGATTGGGGAAGCGGTCTTCCATGCGCTGCCGCAGGGCCTGAACGGTCGGGGAGGAGGTCTCCTCAACCAGCACCGCCACCTGCCGCTGCGCGGCCTCGTCGCCGAGCCGACGACAGAACGACACGAAGTCGCTCCAGGAGGCCCGACTCCCGTCGTGCCGGACCGACCGGGAACGATCGGGGTCGTACAGGTTGAGGACGGACGCCTGCTCGTACGGGCTCGTGCCCTTCTGCCCCATCGGGTGGTCGCCGTTGCCCTCAACCTTGGTAGGCCGCCCCTCGTTGCTCTTAGCCACGACCGGCCGCAGCACGCCTCGGAAGGGCATGCCCGTGGCGTAGTGGTCCGCCATGCCCGGCATGACCGTTTCTGGATTGCGGGCGTAGGGAAGAATTTTCTCCTCTGGACGCCGGCACCCAGCCAGGCCCGCCATCGCCATAGCCGCCCCCATGAGCTGCAGGAACTGGCGACGCGAGGCCCCGCTTGGCGGCTCGCTGTCGCCTGGCGCAAACTCCGTGAGGTCGTCCGCCTCCTCGTCCGTGTCCGATTCGGACCAGTGGCGCCAGAACGTAGGCCCCGACTCTTCGCGGTCAGCCGTCTCCGAATCTATGACGTCAAGCTCGATCATGCCTACAGTGTCGAGTTACGAATTTCGAATAGCGAATGAATGGCGGGCTATGAGGCGTGGACGATTCTCCAGCCTCAATCCCGAGCGCCGCCGGGATGGCTGTTTCCATTCGTCACTCGCCATTCGTCATCCGAAAGTGAATTAGTAGTGGCAGGCCGAACAGTTGGTGGGCGGCTGAATGCCCGCCTCCTGGATGCGCTCCAGATTGCGTTCGACGAAGTTAGCCGGCTGGGTGTACCCCATCGTCGTAATTTGGTCGTTGGGCCGCAGGTACTTCTCCGGCTGCCGGTGGCAGTCCAGGCACCAGCCCATAGAGAGCGGCTCGGCCTGGTACACTCCATCCGCGCCCATCTGGTCGATCCGACCGTGACAGGTCTCGCACCCCACGCCCTTGTTCACGTGGGCCGCGTGACTGAAGTGTGCGTAGTCCGGAAGGTGGTGTACCTTCGTCCACTCGATTGGCTCGTTTTCGGCCCAGCTCTCGCGCACCGGCTGTAGCGTAGGAGCGTTCGCCCGGATCTGACTGTGGCACGTCATGCACGTCTGCGTCGCCGGGACATTGGCGTGCTTCGAGGTCTCCACATTGCTGTGGCAGTACTGACAATCCATCCCCAGCTTCCCCACGTGGGTCTGGTGGCTGTAGGGCACGGGTTGCTCGGGCTGGTACCCCACGACCTTGAACTCCGGCGAGAAGTAGTACCAGACCAAGAACACCAACAGAACGCCCCCGAGGAGCGACGCCCCTAGCGAAAGAAGGGGCAAGCTATTGGCCTTCTTAGGAAATAGTTGCGGCATACTAACGTACCGTCAACGGTGAACAATTGGGCCTCCCGCCTTCGTCTCTCAGTGAGGACCCCCTTTCCGATTTCCCCTTCCGGGCTTAACTTCGATAACGAACGAATATACGACAGAGCGATCGGCAAGCCAAGATGCCGGGCGCCTTTACGTCAAATCCCACAGGATCTACGCCAAACTTTAACGTCCACATTTTAGGGGTGTTAGACGGTGGAAACGGCGGGACTTTCCCCCTGAATGCCCCCGAAACGTGAGGAACGCCGAACGTCTTCGGGGCGATAGGGACCCGACCTGCGCGGTGGGTGCAGCTTCCGCGCCTCTCATCGGCGGAGCACAATCCGGAAGCGGACGACACGTGGCCGCTGTGCCGAATTCGCGCCGGCGAGGGTCACGCTTTGTTGCTAGGTTGAAAAACGAACGGCCAGCACTGGTGCTCCCTCGTCCATGAATGACGACTGGGAGATCACAGGGGATTCTTTTGCTGTTGCAACAGAGGTCGCCCTGTTCACCTTTGTTCTGAACGTTCCCTCTTCATCACCGCTTTCTCTACGCATTTGCTCCGTGCTCCCGTGGCATCTCTTCCCCCCCTCTCCGGCATCCATCACGTGTCGGCCCTCACTGGTCAAGCCTCAACCAACGTGCAGTTTTACACGACGGTGCTGGGCCTGCGCCTTGTCCTCAAGACCGTCAATCAGGACGACCCGTCGTCCTACCACCTGTTCTACGGGGACGCGTCGGGCAATCCAGGTACGGACCTGACCTTCTTTGACGTGCCGCATGCCCGTGAGCAGCGCCCAGGCCACAGCCTCATTACGGGCAGTTCGCTGCGCATACGGGGCACGGAGGCCCTGGAACAGTGGGCCTGTCGGCTCGACGCCCATGACGTGCGGCGCACCCCTCTCCACGAGCGGGCCGGACGCCACGCCCTCACGCTGTACGATGAGGAGGGGCAGTGCCTGCATCTCGTGGACGACACGCTCGACGCGGATCGGGTGCCAGAGACGACCCCGTGGACGGACGGGCCGGTGCCGGCGGACATGGCGATCCAGGGCCTCGGTCCCGTCGAAATCACGGTGGCGGACCTGGGCCCCACGCGCCGGGTGCTCACCGAGGTGCTCGGCTTCACGGTGGCTCGGTCCTACGAGGTCGGGCGTCCGGCGTCGGATGACTCCTCCGATCGGCCCATTCCATCGCCGGACGACGCCCGCGAGGCAGTCGTGTTCGAGACCGGGCCCGGCGGGGTGGCCGCCGAGCTGCACGTCGTCGAGCGCCCGAATGACCCGCGCGGCTGGCCCGGGATCGGTGGCGTGCATCATCTCGCCCTCCGTACTCCCAACGGCGACGCGATCCGGGCCTGGCGTGAGCGCATTGCCGACGCGGGCCTGGCGCCCTCGCCCGTCATCGACCGACACTATTTTGAGTCGGTCTACACCCGCGAGCCGGGCGGCATCCTCATCGAGATTGCGACCGACACCGGTACGCCGTTTCCCATTGAAGAGGCCGCTGCTGGCACCGTCTCCCTCCCCCCGAGCCTAGAGCCGAACCGGGCCGAGATTGAGGAGCAACTCTCCCTGATCGGCCCGTAGTCCCAACCATCAGAACTCCACGCTCAGCGTCGTCGAGACGACGCGCCCCGGCTCCGGCAGGGACTGTCCCGAGAACGGGTTCTTCGCGTTCAGGTGGTTGACATATTCGGTGTCCAGCAGGTTCTCAACGCCCACCTCCAGTGTCACATTCCCCAGAAGGTCCGTGCCCGTCCGCAGGCCGACCGTGGCGTAGCCATCGGTAGCCTCCTCGCCGCGAGTCGTGGCCACGCGATCTTGCTCCGCCACGAGCGTGACCGTCCCCTCCAGGAAGGCGCCCGACACTACGGGCGTCCGGAGCCGCGGTGCCCACTGCAGCCCGAGGGTGGAGGACGGCGGCGATACGCCGAACGCCGGCTCATCCAGCGTCTCGTCCTCACCCCACAAATAGCTTCCGGAAACCTGTGCCGTGAACGACGCTGGAAGGGCCACCGTCGCGCTCAGGTCCGCGCCGAAAAAGGTGGCCTCCCCATTCACGTACCGGAAGACCGTGTCCGGGCTCAGCGGTAGGATCGGCGAAATGTCGGTCGGCTCGAGGGTGATGTAGTCGTCGACCCGACGGGCAAAGCCATTGAGACTCACCGTCCAGCCCGTACCGCTGCCTTCGATCCACAGGTCCCCCTGAACACTGCGCTCCAGGTCGAGCGAAGGGGTGCCCTGAAACTCGGCGCTGGTCTGCGACTTGCTGGCCGGGAAGCGGTCTGCGTACCGCTCCAGGGCACCGGGGGGCCGCGCCACCGATCCGGCCCCGAGCGAAAGGGTCCACTGCTCCGCCACCGGAAGCGACGCGGTGAGCGCCCCGCTCAGGGCGGCATCGTTCTGTGCGAGCGCCTCCTCGGTGACGCCTGCGTTGTCGAGGAACGGCCCGGTCGGGTCCTCGGCGTCCGACTGGATGAGGTCGAGCCGGGCGGTGCCGGTCAGCGTCAGCCGGGGCCCGAGCGTGCGGCTGCCCTTTGCGAAAAGCCCCTCCTGCGCGATCGTCACGCCGGGCCATGCGTTGTTTAAGACTTCGCCGTCGTCGGTGCGGTAGAACGGGGGCACCGCGCGCGAGCCGTCGTTCATTACGGCCTCCAGGGGCCGCTCGGCGTCGCGGAACGTCCGCAGCACGTCGCCGCCCATCTCCAGGTCCCAGGAGCCGAGGGCGAGAGCCGCCGCCACGCGCCCGCTGACGTTTTGAATCTCTGAGTTGACCCCAATGCGGAGGGGCGGACGGTTCTCGCCGGCCTCATACGTCGGCTTGCCTTCGTTTGTCATCGTGTGCAGCGTTTGCTGGCCGCTCACCCGCACGTGGAGGGACCGGAGGGGGGCCGTCGTCTGGGCGAACTCGTATTTCACCTGCCCCATTCCCGTCTCGAAGAACTCGGCGTTGAGGAGGCGACCGGGATAGTCAATGTCGGTCTGATCCTGGTAGCTGCCACTTACCGAGAGGGTGGACCGATCGGACAGTTCTACCCCGATTCGGGCGCGCCCATCGGCCGATTCGTAGTCGGCAGGCACCGTCTGACCGTTCCCGGCCTCAAAGTCGCCCCCGCCGCGCCAAGCGCCGTTCACGCTGTAGAACCAGTCACCCTGCCGACCCATCCCGAAGACCGTGGCCTCACGGGCCTCCCGGTTGGTGTCGTAGCCCGTGCGGATCGACCCAGTTAGCGGGCTGCGCGGGGGATCCTCGCCCCGCTGCGTCACCTGAATGGCGCTCATGTTGCCGGGCCCCCAGGTGAGGGCGTACGGCCCTTTCACGACGTCGATGCTCGCGATCGTACTGGGATCGATGTGGCTCATGGGCGAGTCCATGCGGGCCGGGCCAGCGGGAAAGGTGCGCATGCCGCCGATGTAGACACCCACCTCGGTCTCCGACAGGCCGCGCACGTTTGGATCGAGCCCCATCGGGCCCCGCCGCACGGAATTCACGCCGGGGAGGTCGCGCAGAAGCGCCCCGGGATCGGCCACCTCCGCTTTGCGAATTTGCTCGCTCGGGAGCTTCCCGGTGGGCTGAAGGTTGGGACGAAGGGCGGTCACCTGAATCCCGGTTAGGTTGACGGACTCTGGGACGAGCGTAATTTCGAGGGTTGTGGTGGCCCCGGCGGTCACTTGCACGGTCCGCGTCGTGGAGGCGTAGCCGACGAAGCGGGCCGTGAGTTGATGCGTGCCGGCCGGAACCTCGGTCACCCGAAAGCGGCCCTCATTGTCGGCGGCGGCCCCGCGGTCGAGTTCCGGCAAAACGATGTTCACGCCCGGCAGGGGCGCGCCGGACTTCGCGTCGGTGACCTGCCCTGCAATGGTGCCAGTGGGCTGCGCTGCGGCGGAGGGTCCGATGAGAAGAATGGCGATGAGAGATACAAGTGGCGAAATGACATAGCGATCCATAGGAAAGCTCCTCCAAGTTTTTTCTGTGCGCGGACGACCCATCCGCGCGTAATCCGAACGACGGAACCGCGCCTGAATGGTCAGGTCAGACGCACGTCGGGCGTCGTTCGGGGAGGATGGAAGATCTCGTTGCCGACGCGCTGCGGCGACAAGGAGGAATAGCGGGGCGCGTAACTGTTTTCGGAGACGTGAGGACCCGGGCGGTTCGTGCCGACCGGTGTCCATCCTAGGGGAGAAATGCTCGGGCTCAGTGCGCCTGCACCGCCCCCATTACACGCTTCAAACGTGGCCCCCGTGACGGACTCGGAGTCGACCCCTGCTCCCTCCGAGTCGTCATGGGTGCAGGTACAGGGCCCATCCGGATTCCTCGGGCACACCATCTGCTCGGTGTGATGACGACACCGCTTCTGCGCCAGCGTCTGCCCGGCCGATTGCACGAGGACCCGAACGGGACCGCTCTGCAGCAGCATCGTCCCCGCAAGCCCGAGTGCGAGCAATCGCGCCCACGGCGAGAGGTAGAATGGATAGATCCCGAATCTCATGGCGCGTGACGCTTGTGGGACGACTCGGTCTGTTCAATGCCAACTCGGATCCACGGATCGATGGGACGCGTCAAAACCCTATAAAGGGATCCGAATTGCCGGCACTGGCCCCTCTTCCCACCAGCCTGTGCCCGTCTCTCTGAAACATCTTCCCCCGTACTGCCACAAAGGATTTGTCCCATCATCTCCCGACCAGTCCCTATTCTCCCATGGACCGACGCACGTTTCTCACTCATCTCGCCTGGACGGCTGCTGCCCCCCTTGCGCTTTCCGCCTCCGCGTGCACCCCGAGCCAGTCGACGCCGCCCGCCTCTTCCGTGACCTCCGATACCCTCCGGGTACACACTCTGCCCGATGATCCTCCACCCCTCGACATGTCCACAGAGGAGTGGCGGTCGGTTCTCACGGACGACGAGTTCCACATTCTCTTCGAAGCGGGGACTGAGCCGCGAGGCTCTAGTCCCTTGCTCGACGAAAAGCGCACCGGCACCTACATCTGCGCGGCCTGCCAGCTTCCGCTCTTCTCGTCGAAGACCAAATACGAGAGCGGCACGGGCTGGCCCAGCTTCTGGGCGCCGCTTGAGGGGCAGGTCGACACCAAGAAGGACACGAAGCTCGGCTATCCCCGGACCGAATACCACTGCAAGCGATGCGAGGGCCACCAAGGCCACGTGTTCGAGGACGGGCCGGAGCCGACCGGACTCCGCTACTGCAACAACGGGCTCGCGCTCAACTTCGTCCCGACCGACGAGTCGCTTCCGCCCCTCCGCACGGAGGCATAGACTGCGCCCCGAGAGGTCGTGATGGCTAACCGGATCACACAGACGAGCAAGTTTCTCAGCTACGTGCTCCGGCACAACCCCGATGCGCTCGGGCTGGAGCTCGACCCGGGCGGCTGGGCCGACGTAGACACGCTCCTCGAACGGTCCCGACGGCTGTCGGGACGGTCGTTGAGCCGTTCCCACATCGAGCACGTCCTCGCCGCCGGGGAGAAGACGCGGTTTACCCTCAGCGAGGACGGGACGAAGATCCGCGCCAACTACGGGCACTCGATTGACGTGGACCTCGACCTGCGGCCGACACCGCCCCCGGAGCACCTGTACCACGGCACGGCCGAACACACCCTTCCCGCCATCCAAGAGGAGGGGCTGCGCCCGCAGTCGCGCCAGTGCGTGCACCTGTCGAGCACCCGGGACGAAGCGCTCCGCGTCGGCGGACGCCACGGCACACCCGTAGTCCTGACCGTCGAGGCCCAGGCACTCCACGACGCGGGACATACCCTCTACCGGTCTACCGACGCAGTGTGGCTGACCGACCGAGTTCCCTCGAGATTCCTCCGGGCACCCGACGATTGACAGGGGTCACGCGTTCTCTCTCGGGTCCGAGTCGCCTTCCGAGGTCGAGTCGTCGAGGGCGTGAGCCTTTAGGGTCTCCAGGTCCAGCACCTCCAGCGCCGCCTCGTTCGTGGCCGCCAGCACGACGGGCGGGGCGACCCCCGCCTCGACCGCCTCTTGCCAGCGGGCCGCACAGAGGCACCAGCGGTCCCCCGGCTCCAGGCCCGGGAAATCCATCTCGGGGCGGGGTGTGACTAGGTCGTTCCCCTTCTGCTTCGTAAACGTCAGAAACGACTCCGTCATCTCGGCACACACCACGTGGCTCCCCAGGTCGCGGGGTCCGGTCTGGCAGCGGCCATTGCGGTAAAATCCGGTCTCGGGATCCGTCGAACAGGCACGAAGCACGCCCCCGAGGACGTTTTTCGGTTGTTGAGACTCCATCGGACCGTACAATCGAGACAAGGGACAGCGAGCGTTCCAGATGCCTTCTGACACGAGACTCAACGTCCCCCAGGGGACAAGGTTTGGCCCGTGGCCCTGCCCGCCGGCATACTGAGACGCCGACGGATCGGCATTCGTTCGTTTGCAAACTCCCTGGCCATTGTGGCCCGCAGAAGATAGGAAGATAGTGTAAAGTTGTTTTCGTAGAGGATGCCGGTCGGTCCACTCGCCGGTGAATTTGTCCGGCTTCGCCGTCCCGGCAAGCTAATCGTCGTGAATCAGGCGCTTTTCTTCTTTCTGAAGGCTGCTGGGCTCGGTTACCAGGTGATTCCCGATCTTTGACTGGGTGCTCCTTCAAGCAAGAGGACTTCACTGTGCTGGTCCGTAGACAAATTCCCGACTCGCCCCCCTCATTCCCCCATTCGCCCCTGCGCTCCCGGCATCCGCCCTACGATCAGAGGCAGCGGGGCCTCCATCGCTCGACCCGGCTTTTAACATGCGCTCGCCCTGCCCCCATTCCCTGATCCGTAGACCTACGCTCGGATTTTGCAAACACGCTGGTTGAGAGTCATTTTTGCTGTCCCCGCCGCTCTTACATCCATTCCATCCTACCATGTCCAGCAAACCGCTCCGCGTTGGCATACTCACCGGTGGGGGCGACTGTCCCGGCATCAACGCCGCGCTCCGGGCCGTCACCAAGAGCCTCACCCTCAAACACGATGCCGAGGTCATCGGCTTCCTCGACGGATTCCGGGGCCTGGTGGAGCGCAACGTCGAGCCCCTTCACTACCGCGACGTGAGCGGCATCATGACCCGCGGCGGCACCATCCTCGGTGCCAGCAACAAGGCCGATCCCTTCAACTACCATCCTCGCGGCGGGGCCGACGTCTCGGCCCAGGCCATCAAAACCTACCGCAACCTCGACCTCGACGCCCTCGTCGCCATCGGGGGCGACGGCACGATGTCCATCTCCCACCGTCTTACCGATCTCGGCATCGACATTGTCGGCGTGCCCAAGACCATCGA
>CAZMDV010000019.1:0-17018 GCA_964564875.1 uncultured Salinivenus sp. | reverse complement strand
AGAGCCGCCGGATCGACCGGTGGGCCTCGTCGAGCGCCTCGATCATGCTCTCCTCACTAATCTCGTGGGCCTCGCCTTCCACCATGACGAGGGCGTCTTCCTTGCCCGCCACTACGAGGTTAATGTCGCTCTCTTCAGTCTGCTGCATGGTCGGATTCACGACGTACTCGCCGTCCACGCGGCCCACGCGCACCTCGGCAATGGGACCGCTGAAGGGAGCCCCGGAAAGCATAAGCGCAGCCGACGATCCTACTCCGGCAATCACGTCTGCGTCAAAGTCTTTGCCCGCCGAGATGACGAAGTTCACGACGTGGACGTCGTGGTAAAAGCCGTCCGGAAAGAGCGGTCGTACCGCCCGGTCAATTAACCGCGCGGTAAGGGTTTCCTTGTCGGTGGGACGACCTTCTCGCTTGATAAACCCGCCCGGGACCTTGCCCCCCGCGGCAAACTTCTCTCGGTAATCGACAGTCAGGGGAAAGAAGTTCGACTCGTTCACGGAGTCGCTGATCGTGGCGGTGGAGAGGACCATCGTGTCGCCAAGGCGAGTCACGACGGCCCCGTCCGCCTGCTTGGCAATGCGGCCGGTCTCCAGGGACAGGGATCTTTCAGAGACGAACTCGATGTCTTGAATCTGTGCTTCAGGCTCCATAAATCTTAGTCTGCTACGCTCAAAGTCAACAAAAGGTGAAAGGGGTTACAAACAGGAACCGGCGATCGCCTTCCAACGGTCGACGCGGCCCCGATATAACAAACGGCCCCCCGGCAACTGCCGGGACGCCGAAGCGGTGGGCACTACTTCCGAAGCCCAAGCTCGTCTCGGATGGCGCGGTAGCGCTCAATCTCGTTTTCTTCGAGATAGTTGAGCAGCCGCCGGCGCTTGCCGACGAGATTGAGCAGCCCATGACGCGTTGAATTGTCATTGGGGTGCTCCTTGAGATGCTCGGTGAGGCGCTGGATGCGCTTTGTGAAGATCGCGATTTGCACCTCAGGAGTTCCTGTGTCGTCCGGCCCGTTGCCGAAACGGTCTACGAGCTCTTGTTTCTTTTCCTTCGTAATCATCGTGCGGTGTGGATACCTCTTTAGATTATACCATGCTAAAGAAGAAACCGCGATTCCTGTGAGGTTTCGCGGGCGAACGCGCCCAACCTATTCGCCGCCCGAGTGAACCCGGGCAACAGGGAGCCGTCAGGCTATGGCTCCAACAACGTTTCTACAATGCTCTTCGTCTTCAGAAAGTTGCGCCGCTAGGGCGTCCGCCGACCGAAACTTCTGTTCGGCCCGCAATCT
This sequence comes from uncultured Salinivenus sp., assembly GCA_964564875.1. Lineage (GTDB taxonomy): Bacteria > Bacteroidota > Rhodothermia > Rhodothermales > Salinibacteraceae > Salinibacter. Next base: position 15,731 of record CAZMDV010000019.1, on the reverse strand, counting down.
TTGCAGGAACTGAACAGACAAGCGCTCCCCGTACAAGTCGCCGTCAAAGTCGAGTACGTGCACCTCGACTGTCACGTCCATCTCGTCGAAGGTGGGGCGCCGTCCAATGTTCATCATGCCACCCCTTCGACGGCCGTTCGGGAGGGTGACAAGGGTCGCGTACACTCCTCGTTTCGGCACGAGCTTCCGGGCATCCTCGAGGGAAAGATTGGCGGTCGGATACCCCAGTTCTCGCCCCCGCCCTTCTCCCCGAGCAACGATTCCGTCGAGACGATACGGGCGCCCCAGTCGCTCGCTTGCCGCGTCGACCGCTCCGTCCTCCAACAGTAGGGAGCGAATGGAGCTCGACGACACCACGTCATGGTCGACCTCCTGGGGGGGAATGACATCGACCTCAAATCCGTACTGAGTCCCGAGGTCGCGGAGAAGGTCAACGTCGCCAGCCCGGTCTTTTCCGAACCGATGGTCATAGCCCACGGTGATCTCCTGCACCCCGATGCGTTTCACCAGCACGTCCCGGACGTACTTCTCGGGGCCGAGCTGTGCAAAGTCCGTCGAGAAGGGGACGACCACGAAGCGATCAAGGCCGAGGCCCTCCAGCACGTCGGCCCGCTCGGCGACAGTCGTAAGCAGCGGCACATCATCCCCGTGGACGACGGCCCGCGGATGCGGATCGAACGAGACAAGGGTGCTCGGCCCGGACTGGTCCTGGGCCCGGCGTTTCAGGTACTCAATGATCGCATGGTGTCCTCGATGGACGCCGTCGAAAGTCCCAACGGTCACGACCGAGCCGCCATCGTGGGTGATGTCGTCCCATCCAATTTCGCGCTTCATAAACGGAGTTAAATCGGTTAGGACAGCGTGTCCTCCAGTGCCGCCAGCGTCCAGCTATTCTCGACCGAAAAGGCCCCGATGGCCGTCCGACGCAGGACCGTGAGGTGGGCCCCCACCCCTAGCTTCTCGCCCAAATCGCGGGCCAACGCCCGAATGTAGGTCCCTTTCGAGCATTCAATCCGGACGGAGACCTCCGGCGGGCTCCAGTCGATCAGTTCGAAGCGATCGATGTGCACCTGCCGAGGGGGGCGCTCAACGGTCTCGCCCCGACGGGCTTTCTCGTAGAGCCGTTCGCCCTCCACCCTGACCGCCGAGTACATCGGTGGCACCTGCTGAACGGTTCCAACGAATTCCTCTCGAGCGTCGTCAAGGTCCGGCCGGGTCACCCCTGACGGATCGGTGCGCTCAACAACCTCCGTTTCGGTGTCGTGGGAGGGCGTCTTCTCTCCGAGCCGCAGGGTGGCCTCGTAGATTTTGGACAGGTGCATGCAGGCCTCCTGCAGCCGAGTAGCGGGGCGAGCCACGAGAATGATCAGAAGACCCGTGGCCAAGGGATCAAGCGTGCCGGCGTGCCCCACCTTCTGCACACCCGTCTCATTCCGAACGACTTCTACGACGTCGAACGAAGGATGGCCCTTCGGCTTGTCGACGGGCAGAATGGCACCCTCCTGCCACGTCGCCGGGCGATCGGGGGGCGTGTAAACCATGTCCGGCGGAATGTCGCGCTGGGCCGCGGCGGAAGGCACGTTTGCGTTGAGGTCTGGAGGAGAGAAGAAACCACGGCTCGGATCTACTCCACGTCCTCCGTCGCGTCTTCGGAGTCTTCGAGGCGCCGCTCTCGCTCTTCCCGGATGCGGTCGAACAGATTCTCCATCCGCTTAGCCTCTTCCAGGGATTCGTCGTGGAAGAACTTGAGCTCCGGAATCTCTCGGACCTGGTGCCGAATCCGAGAGGCCAACTGCTTTCGAATTTTGGGCGTGAGGGCTTTGAGTTGCTCGAAGGTAGCCTCGCGTTCCTCGGAGGTGTCCCCCATCACACTCGCGTAGAGGTACGCGATCGACAAGTCGCCCGTCACCCGTGCACGAGTGATCGTAACCATCGGCTGAAGCTGGTCCGCATATTCCCGCTGAAGAATGCGGGCGACCTCTCGCTGAACGAGTTCTGCGACGCGCTCGGTGTAAACACTCATTTCCGGCAGGGGTCAAGATGAACCGTCACTGGACATACGTGGGGTGCCCCCCTAGTTAACTTCTCTGCCGACCGCTGTCGGCGTCAGGGCGCCCCCACCGAGGTCGGGCATGAGGCCTAGACCTCAAGCTCTCGTTTTTCTTCGACGATCACGTAGGTTTCAAGTTCGTCGCCGACCTTTACGTCATCAAAGTTTTGCACCGAGAGCCCACATTCGTATCCACTCTGTACCTCCTTCACATCGTCCTGGAAGCGTTTGAGGGAGTCAATCTCCCCTTCGTACTCCACGACTCCATCCCGCACCACGCGGACCTTGTGGTTTCGACCGACGGTGCCCTCATTGACGTAGCACCCTGCCACTGTGCCCACGTCGGGGACGCTAAAGGTCTCGCGCACCTCAGCGCGGCCCTTCATCTCTTCGCGACGCTCGGGCGAAAGGAGTCCCTCAAGAGCATCCCGCACGTCCTCGATGGCGGAGTAGATGACCGAGTAGGTGCGAATATCGACGTCCTCACGGTTTGCCGCCTCGCGGGCGCCGGACGTGGGGCGCACCTGGAAACCCAGGATAATTGCGTCGGACGCCCGGGCCAGCATCACGTCGCTCTCGCTAATGGCCCCCACCCCGCTGTGGATGACGTTGACGGCCACCTCATCCGTCTTCAGCTTGAGGAGCGCGTCGGAGAGGGCCTCGACCGAGCCGCCTACGTCGGCCTTGATGATGAGGTTGAGCTCGTGGAACTCTCCTTCGGCCATCTGCCGACTGACCTGATCGAGCGAGACCTGACTCTGGCGCCGAAGCTCTTGCTCCCGGTGGATCCGCTGGCGCTCCTGCGCGACCTCGCGGGCTTCCGTCTCGTCGTCCATCACCACGAACTGGTCCCCCACCTCAGGGGATCCGTCGCAGCCGAGCACGAGCGCTGGCTGGGATGGCCCCACCGATTCGATGCGGTTGTCCCGTTCGTCAAACATGGCCCGCACACTGCCGCTGTGGATGCCCGCGAGGAAGGGGTCGCCGGTTTCGAGAGTGCCGTTCTGGACGAGCACCGTGATGACATTGCCCCGTCCCTTCTCCAGTCGGCTCTCGATGATGACCCCCGAAGCCTCCCGGTTCGGGTTGGCCTTGAGGTCCATAATTTCGGACTGGAGGATCACCTTTTCGAGCAGATCATCGATGCCCGCGCCTGTCATGGCGGACACCTCAGCAGCCTGGACATCGCCCCCGTACTCCTCAACGAGGACGTTTTGATCGGCGAGCTCGGCGCGCACCTTCTCGGCGTCGGCCTCGCGCTTGTCCATCTTGTTGATCGCCACCACGATGGGGACATCGGCCGCCTGCGCGTGGTTGATGGCCTCCTTAGTCCGCGGCATTACGGAGTCGTCCGCGGCCACCACCAGGATGACGATGTCGGTGGCCTTCGCGCCTCGGGCCCGCATCGCCGTAAAGGCCTCGTGGCCTGGGGTGTCGAGGAAGGTGATGGCCTCATCATCGTGGTCGGTAAGCTCTACGTAGTGAGCGCCCACGTGCTGCGTGATGCCCCCCTCCTCCCCCGCCACGACATTGGCGTTGCGAATGTAGTCGAGAAGCGACGTCTTCCCGTGATCGACGTGGCCCATGACAGTAACGACCGGTGCGCGAGGTTCGAGGTCTTCGGGATCATCTTCATCGACCTCGACGGCCTCCGTGTCTCGTTCCGCGACGAATTCAACCTCGTAGCCGTACTCATCAGCCACAAACTCAATGGTCTCCCGATCCAGGCGCTGATTGATGGACACCATCATTCCCGCGTCGAACAGCGCGTCGATCACGTCGCTCACGGGCTCGCCGATGAGGTTCGCGAGCTCACCGGTAGTGACGAACTCGGTCACCTCGAGGATATTCTCCTGCTCGCGCTTGCGCTCGCGGCGGCGCTTTCGCTCTTCCTCGTGTCGCTTCCGGCGACGACGGCGACGACGCTGACGCTCGCGGCTGGCGCCCTGCTCCAGCTCCTGGAGCGTCTCCTGGATCGTCTGCTCGATGTCCTCTTCGTCGGGACTCCCCTTCTTGTCTTTCTTCTGCTTGCCTTTCTTCTTGTCTTTTTTCTGCTTTTTGTCTTTGCTGCTCTTTTTCTCCTTTTCCTTCTCTTCTTTCTTCTTACGCTTTCGCTTGCGCTGGGGACGCTGCAACTGATCACTGTCCACCTGGCCGACGACATTCGGGCCGCTAAGGCGGTAGCGGCCTGCCTTCACGGTCTCCTCGTCGGGCTTCTCCTCTCCGGTGGACCCTTCGCCCGTTGGTTCGGCGGTTGGCTCAGCAGCTTCTTCGTCTGCTGTGTCGGCAGGAGACTCTGAGGGCGCTTCGGGGTCGTCCTGATCTGTGGCCTCAGGCTCTTCACTGGGGGTAGCGCCGTCGTCGGGTTCAGCGGTAGCTTCCGGCGTTTCCGAAGCAGTCTCCGGCTCGGCCTTCTCCCCCTCTGCCCGATCCTCTTCAGTCTCCTCAACCGTCTCCCCGGTCTCAGGGACGTCTACCTTTGTCTCGGGGGCATCCGCCTCCCCCTCGGACTCAGATTCGGAAGCCTCCCGCTGCGTCTCTTCCTCGGAGGGCTCCGCTGCCGGTTGTTCGGCGTCTGGCTCCTCCGCCACTTTGTCGGCAGAAGCCGCTTCCGCCTCAGCCTCCGGCTCTTCCGGCCTCTCTTCTGTCGGCTCCTCGGCAGTGTCCTCTGTCGGCTCGGCAGAGGCGTCCTCTTCGGCCTCGGTGTCCGGCGCCTCCTCGGCGGAGGGCTCGGGTTCAGCTTCCTGGTCCTCATCGAGTGTGGCCACCTCGTCTCGCTGGGGTCCCCCCCCTTCTTTCTGCGCACGGAGCTCCCGAATACGAGCCGCTACTTCTGCATCATCGGCGTACTCCTCCCGCAAGACGAGGTAGGCCTCCTCCTCGACGATGGACGCGTTGAAGCCGCTACCGGTCAGCGCCTCCTCGTAACCCTCTTCTTCAAGGAACTCAACGACTCGATCGGTGGAGACGTTGAGCTCGCGCGCGACCTTAAACAGCCGCTTTTCGAATGTCTTCTGTTCGGTCGTCGCCATATAAAATGATGTATTGCTCGGTCAATCTGCGAAACAGCGAACAAGCCGCCCGCCGACTTCTGCGAAATCCTTACGACGTAAGCTCTGACTCTTCTTGTACGGAACCGGATTCGGGAGATGGGGTCGCCGCCTCCGATTCCACGGAGTCCTCTTTTTCCTCACCACCAGCCGACTCGTCCGCCAGGACCGTATCGGTGTCATCATTCTCCTGATCGGCGTCGGATTCTGAGGAACCGTCCGCCTCAACGGTTGATGCCTCCTCCGCGCCGGACCCTGTAGACTCTGGACCTCCGTCCGTGTCCACGTCTTTGCCCGAGGCCGGGGGGTCGCTGACACTCGCCTCGGCCTGCTCGGGGGCCTCGTCGGAAGTGTCCTCCGTAGCCGCCGCGGGCTCGTCGGCTGCCTCGTCGGCTCGTGCTCGGGAGCGCCCCTCGTCGGCCGCGTCGCTGGGAGAGGTCCCGTCCGTATCGGCGGTCCCAGGTGCCCCTACCGACTCTACAGTAAAGCGTCCCTGCCGGATGGCCTCAATGATGCCCGGTCCCTTCTCGAATTCCGTCTCAATGACGTTCAACACGCGCTCGGCGGTTTCGCGGTCCAGATCGGCGCGCCGGGCCAGGGCATCGACCGAGAGCTCAAGCACGGCCTTTCCGGTGTCACATCCGATATGCTTAAGCTTTTCGATCGTCTCCTCGGTAAACTCATCGCCGAACTGCTCGATGTCAATATCTTCCTCGTCCGGCGGAATTTCGCGGTAGACATCGATTTCGAAGCCCGTCAGCCGCGAGGCGAGCTTGATGTTGACGCCCCGCTTGCCAATGGCCTGACTGACCTCGTCGGCCGCCACCTCCACGCGGGCACGCGGCGGATCGGCGTCTTCGTTCAGGGTGACGCTCGTCGGCTCGGCCGGGGACAGAGCGCGGGCAATCAGCTCTTTCGGGTCGTCCGACCACTCCATCACGTCGATGTTCTCGTTGGAGAGCTCCCGAACGACGGCATTGATCCGAACGCCCTTCACGCCCACGCAGGCCCCAACGGGATCGACCTTTTCGTCGTGGCTCGCCACGGCCACCTTGGCACGGTCGCCCGGAATCCGGGCGACCTTCTTAATCTCGACAATGCCGTCGTGCACCTCGGGGACCTCTACCTCGAACAGCCGCTCCATAAACACTGGTGAGGTTCGGCTCACGACCACCTGCGGGTCGCTGCCGGCGTCCCGACGGACCTCCTTCACGACGGTCCGGAGCATGTTTCCCTTGCGGTAGTGATCCCCGGGAATCTGTTCGTCTCGGGGAAGCACAAGCTCGGTGTCCTCGTGCATCAGAAGCGTCTCGTGCCGGCGAACCTGGTAAATTTCGCCGACGACGATGTCCCCGATGAGCTCCGTGTACTCTTGGTAGACCTTCTCCTTCTCGATGTCGCGAATGCGCTGGCGGAAGGTCTGTCGCGCGGTCATCACGGCCCGGCGCCCAAACTCGCTGATGTCCAGCTCGCTGGCCACCTCGTCGCCACTCCCGAAGGTTTCGCTAATCTTCTGGGCATCGGAGAGCGTGATCTCGGTGACCGGGTCGACGAGCTCCCAGTCCCCGACGACCTCCTGAATGTGAAGGATCTGGATATCGCCCTGATCGGGATTGAAAATAATCTCGAAGGCCTCGTCCGACCCATACCGCTTGCGGAGCATCGCGCGGAACACGTCCTCGACGATGATCTGCAGCGTGTCCCGATCCATGTCTTTAGACCGGGCAATTTCCCCAAATGAGGAGATCAGGTCTTCGCTTCGCATGATCCGTCTTGTCCTGTGAAGAAGTATGTCCACTCGGGCCGGCAGCCTCCGTCTCGCGACACCGCGTCGTCACCAGGGCAGCTCGATCCGGGCCTGCGTAATGGCGGTGTAGGGCAGCTGAAGGCGTTCTGCCGAGGGAAGCTTTAGTTCGATCGCTTCGTCATCTGCATCCGTCAAGTCCCCGACCACAATTTCCTCCTCACCCTCATTTTCGAATCGTACACGCAATGTACGTCCAACGTTCTTCCGATACTGCTGCGGCATCGTCAAAGGACGCTTAATCCCGGGTGAGGACAGCTCCAGTTTATAGCTTCCGTCGACTACGTCCTCAACGTCGAGCAAAAACCCCACCTCCTTGCTAATCAACGCGAGGTCGTCGTGTCCCATCTCCTCCTTGGAATCCACGTACACTTCGAGGACACGAGTGCCCTTGTGTCCCCGGACCTCTACGTCGACCAGAAAGTAGTCGGTGCCAGCGATGACCTCTTCGGTCAGACCGCGAACCCGATCGGCAAGGCGCTGTTGTGTGGGATTCACGAGTGCAAGGCGTCAAACCAAACATAGTGCACAAAAGCGCCCGACCCGACAGGCGGGACGAGCGCCAAATGCGACCTCCAAGTCCGAAGCCGCCGTTTCCATCCAACGTTCGGCAGCAGGCACGAGCACGAAAAGATGGCGCCTGCGGCCACCTCTTCCTGCTGGATCGAATGCCAGTCAGTGTATCACCCAAATCAGTCGAGGGAAAACAACGCTTTCCCCTGCTTGATGTTTCTGCCCGCCCCGCCGATCCGCGTTCTTCATTCCGTGAGGACGTCCAACTCCCCAAGGAATCGCTGGAGGCCGCGACGAGAGGCGGGCGCACAGTCCTAAACAATACGAGAAGCTAGTGCGACTGGACCGGAGATGTGTCCCGCTCTTTCTTCCCCTTCAACAGATAGGCCTTGATGAAGGGATTCAGCTTCTTGCCGTCGAGCACGGCCTCGGCGTCGGTGATCTTTGTTTCCGTCCGGTGGTCGTTCACCATCTTGTAAGGGTGAAGCACGTAGGAACGAATTTGGCTTCCCCACTCAATGCTCTTCTTCTGGCTCTCGAGCTTCTCTTTTTCTTGCTCCTTGATCTCACGCTCCGCCTGGTAGATGCGGCTCTGGAGCATCTTTCGGGCCTGGCGGCGATTCTTGTGCTGGCTCCGCTCCTGGGTGCATGCAGCCCGAACAGTGGTCTCCTCGCCGTTGGATAGCGTCCCGGTCCAGATGAGCCGAACACCGGTTTCCACCTTGTTCACGTGCTGCCCGCCCTTGCCGCCAGACCGAAACGTTTGCAGCTCAATCTCGCCCTCGTCCAGGTCCACGTCGATGCTGTCGTCTACCTCGGGGTAAACGAAGACGCTGGCAAACGAGGTGTGGCGCCGACCGTCCGCATCGAAGGGCGAAATGCGAACCAGTCGATGCACCCCGGTCTCGCTCTTCAGGCGGCCGTAGGCGTACTCTCCTTTGACGTTTAGGGTTGCACTTTTGATGCCGGCTTCTTCACCGGACTGCTGGTGGAGAAGCTCACAACTGAAGTCCTCCTCCTCCGCCCATCGCATGTACATGCGAAGAAGCATTTCCGCCCAGTCCTGGCTCTCGGTCCCCCCGGCCCCCGGATTGATATTTACGATGGCATTCCGCTCGTCGTCGGGGTCGTCAAGGAGACTCTGAAGCTCAAGACGATCGAGTTTTTCTTCGAGCGCCTCGGCCTCCGCAGCAATTTCGTCCCCCATGTCCTCGCCTTCCTCTTCCGCGAGGAGCTGAAGCGTCTCAATGTCTTCGGCCTGCTCCTTCACGTCCTCCCAGGCCTCGATCCACTCCTTTTCGCGGGCGATGCGTTTCTCAATCTCCTGCGCCCGGTCCGGATCGTCCCAGAAGTCCGGATCCATCCGCTCCTGGTTCAACTCCTCCACGGTCATGCGCCGTCCATCTACGTCAAAGATAGCCCCCGAGCGCCTCGACGCGCTCGATAAGCTGTTCGAGATCCTCGTCGGAATAGTGCTTCATTGCAACGTAAGCAGTTAAAAATTCAAAGAGATAGATCGTAGATCACGCGTCGTCATCTCGTTGCTACCAACAATGAGGCAAACGTGGATGTTTCTACCGATCCTTCGTCCATCTCCCAACACCAACCCATCTTTGGCGTGTGCTTTTCTTTGGCGCGTGCTTCGGCGTGTCCGCATGCACGCGCCCCTGGAACCCGATTCCGCCGGAAATCAGGCCGTGTGCCGCACCACAAACCGGTCGATCCGGATGAGTGCCTCTTCGATGTCGGCGAGACTCGTGGCGTAGGAGCAACGCACGAAGCCTTCTCCGCTCGGTCCGAAGGCCGTCCCGGGGACGCATGCCACTTTTTCCTCCTGCAAGAGCGTCTGCGCGAACTCCTCCGAGGAGAACCCGGTGGACGTGATGTCCGGAAAGCAATAGAAGGCCCCCTCCGGCTCGAAGGTGGGCAGTCCTGCATCGTTCAGCCCCTCTACGATGGTTCGGCGGCGCTCGTCGTAGCTCTGCCGCATCTCCTCGACCTGCCCCTGGCTCTCACGAAGCGCGGCGATGGCCCCTTCTTGCGCCATGGTAGGCGCGCTCATGATCATGTACTGGTGGACCTTGTGCATGGCCTGCAGGAGGGGCCGCGGCGCGCAGGCGTACCCAATGCGCCACCCAGTCATCGCGTAGTTCTTGGAGAACCCGCCGACGAGCACTGTGCGCTCGCGGAGTCCATCGACGGTGGGGACACAGACGTGGCCGCGCTCGTAGGCGGTGCCGTAAATGAGTTGATCGTAAATTTCGTCCGAGACGACCATGAGGTCGCGGTCGACGGCAAGCCGGGCGATCTCCTGCAGAGTTCCCCGCCGCAGTACGGCCCCGGTCGGATTGTTGGGGTAGCCGAGGAAGAGCACCTTCGACCGCTCGGTAATGTGGGACTCAATGTCTGCAGCCGTGACCTGGAAGTCGTTTTCGACGTGGGTGGGCACGTGCACTACGTTCCCTCCCGCAAATCGGGCGGAAGGGCCGTAGGAGACGAAGCACGGCTCCGGGATGAGCACCTCGTCGCCGGGATCGAGGAGCGCCTGCATGGCCAACTGCATGGCCTCGCTGCAGCCGACTGTTGCGATCACCTCATTTTCAGGATTGTAGGACAGTCCATACCGCTCCTCGTAGTATTCCGCGATACGCTCGCGGAGCTCTTCCATTCCCGCGTTCGAGGTATAGCTCGTCCGGCCGTTCTCCAGCGAGTCGATTCCGGCCTCCAGCACCGGATCCGGAGACACAAAGTCGGGCTCGCCGATGCCGAGCGAGATGACGTCGTCCATCGTGGCGGCGATATCGAAGAACCGACGGATGCCACTCGGAGGCGTTTCTCGGACACGCTCCGACACGTAGGAATCGAGGTCAAGGGTTGCGGGGGAAGCCATGGAAAGCAGGTCCAGAAAGTTTGGGCAACGAGCCTACGCAGACACGTACTCCGTCCGCCCTGGGAGGTTCACCAGTAGCGTCATCTCCGTTCTCGGGAACGGGCGACCTCGTGAAAGAACAGGGTGATGACAGGGCAACCGCGTCCTGGCGGCGCTGGCCCGTCTGTACCGTTTTTCAGAGGCAGAATTTTAGGGCCGCTATGCGCCCCGAGGGCAGCGGAGTGACCCGAACTTGGCACTTCGGAGTAGTAAAGTGCTTTTAGAGTGCTCCTATGCCCCTATTCGCCAGTGCGGTCTCGGCACCCGTCCCACAACCAGAGGCAGCCGGGCCTCGCTCGCTCGAGCAAACTTTTAACATACGATCGTCCTGAGAGATGAGGGGGGACGATTGTACTTTGGCGGCGCGGCGCCTAGGTTGGAAAAGGCACTTTTTCTTCTCGATCGCCCGACAAATCCCTGTTCAGTATGTCTGACACGTATGAGAACTACATCGACGGCCACTGGCAAGGCGCGACTTCCCAGCAGACCTTCGAAAACCGTAACCCCGCCGACCCCAACGACCTTATCGGACACTTCCCGGACTCCGGGCCGGCCGACGTGGACGAGGCCGCCGAGTCGGCCCGCAAGGCCCTCGAGGACTGGGGTAGCACCCCAGCCCCCGACCGGGGCAAGATCCTGAAAGCCGCCGGGGACCTGCTCGTTGAGCGAAAGAACGACATTGCCCGCTCGATGACTCGCGAGATGGGCAAGCCGTTTTTCGAAACGAAGGGCGACGTGCAGGAAGCCATCGACACCGCCTACTACGCGGCCAGCGAGACGCGACGGCTCTTTGGCACGACCGTGCCAAGCGAACTTCCTAACAAGATGAACATGGCGATTCGCCGCCCACTCGGCGTGTGCGGCATCATCACGGCCTGGAACTTTCCGGTCGCCGTTCCTTCCTGGAAGATCTTCCCGGCCCTTGCGGCGGGCAATACCATCCTCTTTAAGCCCAGCGAGGACGCCCCCCACAGCGGCGTTCGCTTCGTGCAGACGCTCATCGACGCAGGCATTCCCGATGGCGTCATCAACGTCGTGCACGGTGCCGACGAGGCAGGGGAGGCACTCGTCGAGCATCCGGAGGTCGACGCCGTCGGCTTCACCGGCTCCTACGAGGTGGGCACCTCCATCGCCGAAACCTGTGGCCGTCTCAACAAGCCAATCTCACTGGAGATGGGCGGCAAAAATCCGATGATCGTCATGGACGATGCCGACCTCGACCTCGCCCTGGAAGGGGCCATCTGGGGCGCCTATGGCACCACCGGCCAGCGCTGCACAGCCACGAGTCGTCTCATCTGTCACGAAGAGGTCCATGACCGATTCGTGGAGATGATTCAGGACGAGGCGGAAACGCTCGTCCTTGGCGACGGCAACGACGACGGCACGGACGTGGGCCCGCTCATCAACCAAGCGGCGGTCGACAAAGTGAACCGCTACGTGGAGATCGGCCAGGAGGAAGGCGCCACGCTGGCCATGGGTGGCTCCCCCGCCACGGTGGACGGCCCAGAGGGGCATTTCTTCGAGCCCACGCTCTTCACGGACGTGACGTCCGACATGACGATCGCCCAGGAGGAAATCTTTGGGCCGGTTCTCGCGGCCTTCGAGGCGAGTTCCTACGATGAGGCCGTGGAGGTGGCCAACGACACGAAGTTTGGCCTCTCCTCCTCCATCTACACCCAGGACGTCAACAAAAGCTTCCACGCCATGCGGGATCTCGAGGCCGGCATCACCTACGTCAATGGCCCAACGATCGGGGCTGAAGCGCACATGCCGTTCGGAGGCGTGAAGGACACCGGAAACGGCCAACGCGACGGAGGCTACGCGGCCTTCGAGTTCTGGACGGAGCACAAAACCATCTACGTCGACTACTCCGGCCAGCTACAGAAGGCTCAGATGGATCCGGTTGAAGACTGAACCAAACTCGAATCAGCAGATGGGGGATTCATCGACACGGGTGGTGATGTCACATATACATCATCATCCGTTTTTTTTGTCTGAATCTGCGTTCTGCCGAAAAGGCGAAGTCCGGGGACAGATCTCCGGGATGTTACTAATCGTTGCGGAGGTACTCATCATCCTCGCGGGCCCGAACGACTGCCTTAAAGCTGTCATCCTCCTGCTGGGCCGAGCGCACAATCACGTTTTCTTTGCCGAACCGGCGATAGAGGAGGTTGCGCAGATTCTGGATGTCGTTCTTCTCCAAATCAGAGAGTACAATCGCCTCATCGTCGCCGATCTCACTCCATTTCTGGGCAATGGGCTCATACTTGGACGTGCGGCCCCGTCCTCCACTGGCCCCGAGTTCACGTTCGGCTTCCTCTTGATCCATGACTTCCATTTGAAATTCTGGTTCCATGATTCTGAATACGATCGTTGCTAAATATTGCTATCGTTTCCAATCTGAGACTGAATGAAAGGTTCCCTCCTTCCTCTCTCTTTCATTTGATGTCTACATCCACTGTTGCGAAGTCAAAGAGGACTCAACCTACGTACCAATGCGTGGCCCGCAGCACCGGTACGGACTCAGGTACGAGACTACCCCCCGACATTGAAAAGATATCCATGCTCGATCTCTCCTGCCTGTTTTCCGTCGATAAACACAACGGATCGGAGGTGCTCGACTTGTTCAAATCGTTCTTCAACTTCACAGAACGTAATCGTGGCATCTGGAAAGTCTGCCGATAACTCCCGACAAGGAGCCTCTAGGCTTGGACTGTCTTCCAATGCACTCGCGACCGCGAACTTGAGAGCCGGGAGCTCGCTTTCTTCTCCGTCGCCCATCGGTCGAGGCTCGAACCCGTGCTCCCGAAGAGTCGGGTGTGTGCGCACGGCGTCGGGATCTTTAGGGTTCGAAACTAGCAGGTACGTTACGACGGTGGCCATCGGTGAAGTCCTTTGGGTTCTAACTGGTGATGAGATGACATGACGCGCCCCTATGCTGAGCCGGGCGTCCTGTCACCTCCGAAAAAGCGGCTTTGGTTCCCGCTCGCGCCTGGAGGCCCCGCGGACCGCTCCCCGTCGGGACGGAGGTCGACGACGTTGGCCTCGGGGACGTGGTGGACGTGGACCAGGGCCTCGAGATGCAGCCAGGCATCGGTCGCGTTGAGAACTGCACTGTCACTCGTCACGAGGGGGTTCGAGGTGTTGCGCAGTGCAGCGTCAACGTTCTCCTCCTCCACAAGTCCCCAGACACAATCCATCGCGGGAGAGGCGTTCGCGAGACGCTCCTTGACGCGGCCGACGTTGGAGACCGACCGATCGAGATGCCAAGTGACCCTCGCAGGGGCGAGGGCCCGGAGCGTGTCCGTGAGTCGCTCAATGGCCGAGCGCGTCTGACGGACGATCCGGTAGGTCCCTTTCAGGGGATTCACGTCCCGATATGCCGTGTCCCGCCCCACGAACAGATACGCACCGCCGAGCGCCGCTTCGACAGTGATGAGCACATTGAACGTGTCGATGTGCACCTCCTGATCGGCTACTTCTTGTGGAGACAGGCGCGCACAGAGCCGGTGTGCTCGTTCTGCGTCGCTGCAGGCGGAGCGCGCGACAGCGTCTCGCTGCCGCCGCTTTAATCGATATCGGTCCCCGACGAGCTTCTGGGCCGCTCCGTCGCCGTATCCCCGACTGCGCAACCACGACAGATCTCGCACGGCGGCCCGCAGCCGCGCGTGCTCAGCGGTGCTAAACTGCTCCGCGTCCTCGGGATGAGCCCCACGATTGGAGGGCATGACTACAGTACATGCTTGCTCTGAAGCTACGCGGCTCCGGGGAGCTCCCCGTCGACCCGGAGACTCTTCCGTTCGTTCGCGGTCCTGGCCTCGGGTTCTTCGGAGCCCCGGTGCAAGCAGGCCAACACTCCAAAGACGAATTCCCCCGAGGGCTGTTGTCGGAACCCGCCAAAGAAAAAGGGACAGCTCCCAAAATGGAAGCCGTCCCTGAATCTCAATGCGCAGTTCTTTCGAAGCTCTGCGAACAGTCAGCTGCTCACCGAACCCGTTTCGTCAAACTCGTCAACTGCCTCTGAGATCTCCTCGGCGTACGCCGATCCGATGCCGTCCAGCTCGGTCAGGTCGGACTCTTGTCGGAACTCACGGAGCTCGGCAAGCGAATTTACGTCGGCATTTTCGAGACGCGAGGCCCGAGGGAAGTTTTCCGGAAAGCCCGAGGTCTCGTCGAAGGCCGACTCCTCATCGGAGGGCTCTTCCGCCGAGGTGTCCGTCTCGCCCTCTGTTTCGGACGTGTCCGCCGCCGCTTCGGGCTCGTCGGGGCTTTCGCCCTGGTCAGCGTCGGAGCCCTCTTCGGCCGTCGCTTCCTGAGCGGCTTCGCGCCGCTCTTCCTCTTCCATTTCCTCCCGGAGATCGGCCAGGCCCGAGAGCTCGCCGAGAGTGGTGGGGCCGGTCGTGGGCTCTTCCGGTTCCGGCTCTTCCTCCTGAAAGTCGCGTACGGCCTCTTCTTGCTCCTGCTCCTCCTCGCGGCGTTCTTTCTCTTCTTCTTGCTCTTCTTCCCTGCGCGCCTCTTCTTCCTTCGCCGTCTCGCTAAGGACAATGTCCTTTTGGTCCTTATCGAAGCGAATGACGCGAAGCTCCAGCTCGTCACCCTCGTGGTAGTAGTTCTTGAACTCCTTCGGCCCATTCTTGAGCTCGCTTCCCGGGACGAAGGCCTCCACGTCGAGGGGAAGTTGCACGACGAGGCCCTTGTCCTCCACGCGGACGACCTCGCCGGTTGTGTCGTTGCCCTCTTCGTAGGCGTCGGCAAACTGATCCCACGGGTTGGTCTTCACCTGCTTGTGGCCCAGCGAGATGCGGCGGCGCTCCTCGTCGATATTGAGGATCACCACGTCCAGCTCTTGCCCCTCATCGACCATGTCGCCCGGATGCCGAATCTTCTTGGTCCAGGAGAGGTCCGAGACGTGCACGAGCCCGTCGATGCCAGGCTCAATCTCGACGAAGACGCCGAAGTTGGTGATGTTGCGCACCGTACCCGTAAGCACCGTGCCCGCCGGGTACCGGTCGCTGATGCCCTCCCACGGATCGGGCTCCAGCTGCTTCATGCCGAGGGAAATCTTCCGCTCCTCTTCGTCGATGTTGAGAATCTTGACGTCGACGACCTGCCCCAGCGACACCATCTGGCTGGGATGCTCGATGTGGCGCGTCCACGACATTTCGCTGATGTGGACGAGGCCCTCGATGCCCTTCTCGATCTCGACGAACGCCCCGTAGTTGGTGATCGAGACCACCTTCCCCTCCACGACATCGCCCTCTCCGTACTGGTCGCCAATCTTGTCCCAGGGATGGTCCTGGAGCTGCTTCAGCCCCAGAGAGATGCGCTGGCGTTCTTCCTCGTAGTCGAGAACGACGACCTCAAGCTCCTGGTCGAGTTCCACAA
>CAZMDV010000018.1:0-17183 GCA_964564875.1 uncultured Salinivenus sp. | reverse complement strand
TTTGGATTAGGAAGGAGGGCTGTTGGCGGGGGGATCGGCCAGCCGCCAGCGGTCAGAAACCGACAGCCAGAAGCCATTTATCTTAGCCATTAGCCGGACCTAACAGGACATGGCGCAGCAGGACATACGCATTAAGCTCAAGTCGTACGACCACACGCTGATCGACAAGAGTGCGGAGAAAATTATTCGCACGGTCAAGTCGACCGGCGCGGTCGTGAGTGGCCCGGTGCCGCTACCGACCGAGAAGAAGATCTACACGGTGTTGCGCGGGCCACACGTAGACAAAAAGAGCCGCGAGCAGTTTGAGCGGCGTCACCACAAGCGTCTGATCGATATCCTTTCGTCGAGCAGTGACACTGTGGACGCTCTTATGCAGCTTGAGTTGCCCAGCGGCGTAGACGTTGAAATCAAGGTTTGACGCATCCGAGACGTTTCCGACTGGTTCTGCCTGCCGTCGGAGTGCTTGCTCTTTGCTTAGGAAGCATTCTGCTTAGCGGCTGCGACGGGACGGGCTCCAAGCGGGCCTCGCTCTACGAGCGCCTCACTAGGACATCGTGGACCATAGAACGCCTTGAGGGAGACATCGACTATACTGGCCAGCTCGACACGCTCTATCAAGGAGAGGTGAGAGTCACGTTCGAGGGCAGCGATGGAGGGCAGACCTACAAAATCGTGCCGTCTTCGGGGGACTCGACAGAGCCGATCGCTCAAGGCAGGATTGGGCTTCCGGGTGACGATGTGCTTCGGATGGTGTCGGGGTTTAACCGGCCAGTAGAGTGGACATATGGATTTGAGGCAAGCCGAGCAATTTTCTCGTTGCGGTTCGGCTCACGAGCGTTCCTTCGGGCTCTTTTGTCGGGAGGGAGCCGGAACGAGGACCTCGAACTGACCCTCGCCCCCGCCGACGAGTAGAACCGGAATGACACCTTCCAACGACGGACGTACCATTGCACGGAGAGTCGAGCTATGAGTAGTGGACTGATCGGAAAAAAAGTGGGCATGACCAGCGTCTTCGACGAGGAGGGCCAGAATGTGGCCTGCACAGTCGTCGAGGCGGGGCCCAACGTCGTGACGCAAGTGAAGTCGGACGACCCGGACGGCTACGACGCGGTGCAGCTTGGATTTGAGAACAAGAAGGAGAAGCACACCACGGAGGCCATGCGAGGACACTTTGCGAAGGCGGGATGCCCGCCGAAGCGAGTGCTGTCTGAGTTCCGCGACTTCGACGAAGACGTGGAGCTCGGCGATATTGTGCGCGTGGAGGACATCTTCCACGAGGATGAGCGAATCGACGTGGTCGGTGTGTCGAAGGGGAAAGGCTTCCAGGGCGTCGTGAAGCGTCACGGCTTTAGCGGCGTCGGCATGACGACCCACGGCCAGTCTGATCGAGAGCGACACCCCGGCTCGATTGGGGCCTCGGCGGATCCCTCGCGCGTGTTCAAGGGCATGAAGATGGCGGGACGCACGGGAGGGGACCGCACGAAGATCCAGAATCTCCGGGTCGTCCGCATCTTGGAGGACCAGAACGCAATCCTGGTGGAGGGCTCCGTGCCGGGGCCCGAGAACGGCTACGTGGAGCTGCACAAGAAGACTGGTGAGGGCCACTGAGAACTACCCTTGCTCCAATCGCATCGAGCGCCTGCACATTGTTGACGCGACGGAATCATGGACGTTGAGATCTACCAGGAAGACGGGATCGAGTCGGGAGAAACCGCCCACCTCGACCCGTCGGTCTTCGACATCGAGCCGAATGACCACATCATTTGGCTGGATGTAAAGCGAATTCAGGCCCACGAGCGCCAGGGGACCAGCAAGACGAAAGAGCGCGGTGAAGTGCGCGGATCAGGGCGGAAGCTCTACCGCCAGAAGGGAACTGGAAATGCCCGGGTGGGCGACGCACAGTCGCCCATTCGCCGAGGGGGAGGACGAGCGCACGGTGCTCGTCCGCGGGATTACACGCACGATCTCAACAAAAAGGAAAAGCGCTTAGCGCGCCGCTCGGCCCTCTCGTACAAGGCGGCAAACGACAACATCCGGGTTCTCGAAGACTTTTCGCTGGACCGACCGGATACCCGGGCGCTGATCGATCTCTTCGAGTTTCTCGACGTGGCCGGTCAGGACATTCTGTTTGCCACCACGGAGGTGGAGCGCGAGATTTACCTGAGCGCCCAGAATCTGTCGGACGTGAACGTGCAGGAAGTCAACAGCATCAACACCGTTGACATCCTCGACGCCGACGTGGTCCTCCTCCAGAAGGGAGCCCTCGACTGGCTCACGCAGGTCCTCACGACGGCTCCGACGGTCGACTTGACGGCGGCCTGAAACGCGCCCCGCAATCTCCGAGAACCTGTTTCTTCCAACGAGCAGTGTTTGACCCATGAGCAAGCGCGTACTGATTCGCCCTTACGTCACCGAGAAGACCACACAGCAGATGGAGGTGGGCAAGTACTCCTTCGTGTGCGGACTCGAGGCCACAAAGCCCGAAATCAAGAAAGCTGTGGAGGAGCGGTATCCCGGCGTGAACGTGGACGACGTTCGCACTCAAGTCGTCCCCGGGAAGCGCCGCCGTCAGTTTCGGGACGGCAATATGATTGAGGGGCGGACCTCCGGCTTCAAGAAAGCCATCGTGGATCTCGATCCGGAAGGAAAACAGATCGACTTCTTCGAAGGCATTTAGCCCGATCCGTGCCGAGTTCCGAAGCATTCCCTTGAATTCTGCCGATGACCCAGCACCATGTCGATTAAGAAGCGAAAGCCGACCATAAATAGCCAACGGCAGTACTCGGTCGACGACAAGGAAGATGTGACCGAGACCGAGCCGGAGCGCAGCCTACTGGAGCCGCTGACGAACAGCGGCGGCCGCAACAACCAGGGGCGGATGACGATGCGCTACCGCGGCGGTGGGCACAAGCGCCGCTACCGGAAGATCGACTTCAAGCGCCGCGACAAGGACGGCATTCCGGCGACGGTCAAGACGATTGAGTACGATCCGAACCGGTCCGCCCGCATCTCCCTGCTCGCTTACGCCGACGGGGAGAAGCGATACATCATCGCCCCGGACGGCCTCGAGGTTGGCCAGACGGTGATGAATGGCCCGAAGGCCCGGGCCGAGGTGGGCAACTGCCTGCCGCTGGAGAATATCCCCCTCGGGACGGAGGTGCACTGCATCGAGATGCGGCCCGGAAAGGGCGCGC
Organism: uncultured Salinivenus sp.; assembly: GCA_964564875.1. GTDB lineage: Bacteria > Bacteroidota > Rhodothermia > Rhodothermales > Salinibacteraceae > Salinibacter. Next base: position 13,989 of record CAZMDV010000018.1, on the reverse strand, counting down.
AACTCGCCCGTGCCGCCGGCACGCACGCCCAACTCACGGCTCGTGAAGACGACTACGCAACCCTTGAGCTGCCCAGCGGGGAGACGCGCCTGATCCCGTCGCGGTGCCGCGCCACCGTAGGCACCACGAGCAACCTCGAGCACGAGAACATCGAGCTCGGGAAGGCCGGACGCAGTCGTTGGCTTGGCCGCCGCCCGCGGACCCGCGGGGTGGCGATGAACCCCGTCTCCCACCCGATGGGCGGTGGGGAAGGCCTGAAGTCCGGAGGACACCCCCGCTCGCGGAAGGGCGTGCCGGCAAAGGGTTACAAGACGCGCAAGCGCAACAAGGACTCGAACAAATACATTATCCGGCGCCGCTCAGAGTCGGACAAGCAAGGAAGTGGCACGTGACCGGTTCGGTCCCCTCGCCGCCCGGCCGTGCCGCTGCGAGCCGCTGCACTCTAAGATCCAAAAGTACCAGATATGCCCCGCTCTCTACGCAAAGGCCCGTACGTTTATTACAAGCTGCAGCGCAAGGTCGACGCGCTCAACGAGTCCGACGAGAAGAAAGTCATTAAGACCTGGAGTCGGGACTCCATTATTACGCCAGACTTCGTCGGCCACACCTTTGCCGTTCACAACGGACACCAGTTCATTCCGGTGTACGTGACGGAGAACATGGTGGGCCACAAGCTGGGAGAGTTTGCCCCGACGCGCACCTTTACGGAGCACTCGCAGGCGAAGGTTGACCAGCGCATCCGCAAGCCCGGACAGTAAAATTACTGTCCGGCCGCGCCGGCGCGAGTCTGACCTGTTCGGACCCTGCTCCTGCGCGACCACCATCCACACTGCAAACCGCACGACGAGCCATGCAAGCACGAGCCGTCCGCCGGCACATTCGGAGTTCGCCCCTCAAGATGCGTCGCGTCATCAACCTCGTCCGTGAGCGCAACGTGCCCGAGGCGGTCGCGATACTGGACTACATGCCGCAGAAGGTGACGGGCGTCGTTGAGAAGACGATCCGCTCCGCCGTCTACAACCTGATGGATCAGTACGATGAGCGGTTCGATGAGGGGGCACTCCAACTGAAAGAGATTCGGGCCGACGAAGGCCCCACCTTTCAGCGCCAACAGGCCCGTGCCCGTGGCCGTGCGGCGCCCATCCGCAAGCGCACGACCCACCTTAAGGTCGTCGTGGCTGTGGAAGAGGAAGACGCCGAAGAGGTTGCGTAAAGCCGACCCCTCTCCCTGACACCATACATTGCTCTCTACACCAACAACGAGGTACACACCCGTGGGCCAGAAAACACACCCCATTGGCTTCCGCCTCGGCGCCATCCGGGGCTGGGACTCCAACTGGTACTCCGAGACGGACTTCCAAGAGAAGCTTGTCGAGGACGAAGAGATCCGCCGTTACCTGCACACGCGGCTGAAGCGGGCTGGCCTGAGCCGGGCTGTCATTGAGCGCACCCCGGAACGCGTGATCCTGACGCTGCACACCAGCCGCCCGGGGGTCGTGATTGGGCGGGGCGGATCCGAAGTGGAAAAGCTGCGCGGCGAGCTCGAAACCCTCACGGGGAAGGACATCCAGATCAACATCAGCGAAATCAAGCGTCCCGAGCTCGACGCCACGCTGGTGGCCAAGAACATTGTGCAGCAGCTGGAGGGGCGCATTTCGTTCCGCCGCGCCATGAAGCAGGCCAAGCAAGCCGCCATGCGCATGGGGGCGGAAGGCGTTCGCATCCGGGCGGCTGGGCGACTGGGGGGTGCTGAGATGGGGCGCACCGAAGAGTACATGGAAGGCCGAGTGCCCCTCCACACGATCCGCGCCGACATTGACTTTGCCCAGGAGACGGCCCTCACGATTTACGGCACCATTGGGGTCAAGGTCTGGATCCACCGCGGCGAAATCCTCGGCAAGCCGGACCTGAGCCCCAATGTGCAGGCCCAGCAGCGCAAGATGAAAGAGTCGCCACAGCAGCGCCGCCAGCGCCGCGAAGGTGGGTAGCCTGCGGTCCCCCAAGGACCGTGACGACTGAACCGACGAATCTCGTACGCATCCGCACGCACGACGCATGCTTGAGCCAAAAGACACGAAGCACCGAAAAGTCCAGCGCAATCAAGGAAGGAAGCGCAACAAGTACGCTGTCAAGGGCACCCGCCTCAGCTTCGGCGACTTTGGCCTGAAGGCCCTCGAAGGTGGAGAGCTTTCGAGTCGCCAACTCGAGGCCGCCCGCGTAGCGATCAACCGGTACCTGAAGCGGGCGGGGAAAGTGTGGATTCGCGTGTTTCCGGACAAGCCCAAGACCAAGACCCCCGCGGAAACCCGCATGGGAAAAGGAAAGGGCGAGCCCGAATACTTCGTCGCCCCCGTGCAGCCCGGCAACGTGATTTTCGAGGTCGGGGGTGGGGCGGACGAAGAGGGGGCCCGGGAGGCCCTCCGCCTGGGCAAGCACAAGTTGCCGATCAAGACCAAGTTCGTTGTGCGCCCGGGCTCCCGCGCCGAGTAGACGCGTGTGCTTGAGGACCGTTGAATTCAATCCATACAGACCGATGGATGCCGATCAGATTCGAGACTTGAGCGTCGCGGAGATAGAGACGCGCATCGACGAGGAGGAGGAGGAGCTGGAAGAGTTGCAGTTCCAGCACGCCATTCGGGGACGGCTGGAGAACCCGATGTTGCTTCGCACCAAGCGTCGCCTCATCGCTCGGCTCAAGACCATCCGAAATGAGAAGCAGGCCGCCGAGGAAACGGTGTAGGAATTCCCGGCTCAATTCTCCAGCGCCCAAGCCCTACTCAGAAGAGCAAATTGCCAACAGAACCTCATGGAGCAGACTGAAGAGCAGACCGAAGAGCACCTGGACGAACAGGACGAGGAGACCGTTGAGCGGAACGACCGAAGAGAGCGCATTGGTGTCGTCGAGTCCGCGAAGATGGACAAGAGCATTACGGTTTCTGTGCGCCGCCAGATGAAGCACCCCATGTACGGGAAGTATCTTGAGCGGTCATCGACGTTTATGGCACACGACGAAGAGGACGAGGCCCGAGAGGGCGATACGGTTCGGGTGATGGAGACCCGTCCCATCAGCAAGAACAAACGTTGGCGCCTCGTCGAGATCATCGAACGGGCCAAGTAGAACGTTGACGAAATGAGTGTTGGGGACCTCTTAGAACCGAGAGCGGACATTTGCCTGCGCCCCCATCTTCGCTCGGCATTCGAGATTTACATTCTGAACCGGAAAGGAAACTCATGATTCAGCAAGAGACGCGACTCAACGTGGCCGATAACAGCGGCGCCAAGGAAGCCCAGTGCATCCGCGTGCTCGGCAGTAGTGGACGCCGCTACGCCGGAATCGGGGATCAGATCGTGGTGTCTGTGAAGTCCGCTATTCCCAGCGGCGAGATTAATAAAGGCGACGTGAGCCGGGCAGTCGTCGTGCGGACGGCGAAAGAGACGCGCCGGGACGACGGCACGTACATCCGTTTCGACGAGAACGCCGCCGTCCTCATCGACGCGCAGGAGGAGCCAGTAGGGACGCGCGTGTTTGGCCCGGTCGCGCGGGAGGTGCGCGAGAAGCAATTTATGCGCATCGTGTCGCTGGCCCCCGAGGTCCTCTAGCTGTTTTTCCTGCTTGGAAGCACTGCACTTTCGGTCGCACACGCGAACCAACGACCCTCCTGATTCCATGGCGCAAAAAAAGCTGCACGTAAAGAAGGGCGACATGGTCATGCTGAACAAGACCATCACGTCCGCCAAGTCTGCCGGTCAAGACCGGGAGGCGGGGTATGTCGGGAAGGTCCTGAAGGTCTTTCCCGACGAAGACCGGGTGATTGTGGAGGGGGTCAACATTCGTGTCTTCCACGAAAAGCCGAGCCGGTCCAACCGGGAGGGAGGACGCATTGAGCGGGAGGCCCCGATTCATGTGTCGAACGTCAATCCGATCGACAGCAACGGCGACGCCACGCGAATCGGGCGGAAGAAGGTGGAGGATCCGGAAACTGGGAAGTCGCGTTGGGTCCGATACGCGAAGACGACGGGGGAGGAACTGGACGAGTAATCCGGGGGGGCACGCCGTGAAGCATTCATGCAGGTGGAACCCCATCCATAAATCATCGATTATCAGCGTCTGCGGTGTCTTGGCATCTTTGGGCTTAGGGCTCGCCACCGCCACCGCCTTTGCTCGAAATCCCGAGTTTTGACCTTCTGACCTATGGCCGACGTTCCCCGACTTCAAGAACGGTATCAAGACGAAGTCCGGTCCACGCTGGTGGATCAGTTTGGGTATGAGAACCCGATAGAGGTCCCGCGCCTCAAGAAGATCTGCGTCAATCGAGGGGTGGGAGAGGTGTCCGAAAACCAGAAGGTCCTCGACGACGCCGTCGAGGAGATGCGAAAGATCACTGGGCAACATCCCACGATTCGGCGAGCGAAAAAGAGCATTGCAAGCTTCGATGTCCGAGAGGGAATGCCCGTTGGGGTGAAGGTGACGCTTCGGGAGGAGCGGATGTACGAGTTCCTTGACCGACTCGTGACGCTTGCCCTCCCCAACATCCGAGACTTTGAGGGCGTGCCGGACCGGAGCTTCGATGGGCACGGCAACTACACGCTCGGCATCGACGAGCAAATCATCTTCCCGGAGATTGAGGTCGACAACGTGGACCGCATTGACGGGATGGACATCACGTTCGTCACCGACGCCGAGACCGACGAAGAGGCCTACGCGTTGCTCAAGGGGCTGGGCATGCCGTTCGTCCGCCGCGGGGAGGAAGACGAACCGATCGAGGCGCAGCCGTAGGTGCCCCCCCTACCAGCGCTGCGTGTGCGTTTGACACAGGACAGATTCCAAACACCGACAGCATGGCTAAGAAAAGCTGGATTGCCCGTGAAGAAAAACGGGAAAGGCTCTACGAGAAATACAAGGAAAAGCGACAGCGGCTGAAAGAGGAAGAAAAGTGGGTCGAACTGCAAAAGCTTCCCCGCAACTCAAGTCCCGTTCGCCAGAACAACCGGTGCGAACTGTGCGGTCGCGTGCGCGGATACCTCCGCAAGTTTGGCGTCTGTCGCATATGCTTCCGTGAACTCGCCCTCGAAGGCAAGATTCCGGGCATTCGAAAAGCAAGCTGGTGATTATGCTCTAGGTTTTGGGTTGTGGATTGGAGCTTTCAATCCGAACCAAAATCTGCAGTCCAAAATCTGAAACCTAAAATTCAACGTCATAATGAGTGGTATCTCCGATCCCGTATCGAACTACATGGCCCGCCTCCGCAATGCGCAGGAGGCGGAGCAGACCTACGTGGACATTCCGGCCTCGAAGCTGAAGCGGGCCATGACGCAGATTCTGCTTGAGAAGGGGTACATCAAGAACTACCTCAACATTGACGACGACAAGCAGGGCCTGCTTCGCGTGTATCCGAAGTACGATGAGTACGATCAGCCGGCCATTCGGATGATGGAACGCGTCTCGCGTCCCGGACGCCGCGAGTACGCGGACTCGGACAATCTCCCTGAGGTGAAAAACGGCCTTGGGATTGTCATCCTCTCGACCTCGCGGGGCGTGATGAGCGACAAGGAGGCGCGACGATTTGGCGTTGGCGGCGAAGTGCTAGCCAAGGTCTTTTAGAACTGACTGCGACCGATGGGCACTCCCCCCGTGCCCACTCCCGTTGCACGAGACGAATCCCCCATCTTATGGCTCGAATAGGAAACAACCCGATTCCGTTTGACGACGAGGTCTCTGTATCGGTCGACGACGAGAATGTCATTACCGTGGAGGGTCCAAAGGGAACTCTCACCGAGCAGATTGACCCGGAGATGACCTTGGAAGTCCATGATGACCATATCGTGGTCCGGCGACCGACCGACCAGAAGCGACACCGTTCGCTCCACGGCCTCAGTCGGTCGCTCATCGTGAACATGGTGGAGGGGGTCACGGAAGGATACAAGAAGGAGTTAAAGATCATCGGGGTGGGGTATCGGGCGCAGATGTCAAATGGCGCCCTCGAGATTGCCCTCGGGTATTCCCATCCAATTTTTTTCCTGCCCCCGAGTGACATCTCAGTATCCGTGGACTCGGACCGTGGGCAGGACGACATTATTTCGGTGGAGGGGATCGACAAGGAGCTCGTGGGACAGGTGGCGGCGAAAATCCGGAGCCTCCGTCCCCCCTCGTCTTACGGAGAAGGAAAGGGCGTGCGGTATGTTGGCGAGGATGTAACTACCAAAGCCGGCAAGACGGCCGCCCGTTAGGACCACGCTTGGTTTCCTCACCAATGGGAGCCACGTTTCGATTTAAGGAGCACGATGAGATAGCGGTCATGCCGAAGGGAAAGAAGGAAAAAGTCGAACGCCGTCAGCGGATCCACGACAGCATCCGGGAGAACATGTTCGGAACCTCGGTGCGTCCGCGGCTGTCGGTGTATCGCTCGAACCAGTACATTTACGCGCAGCTGATTGACGACATGGAGGGGCGCACCTTGACCTCTGCGTCGAGCCTCGCGGATGATGTCGAGGGGGATACCCCCATCGAACGAAGCCGTGCCGTGGGCGAGTTGCTCGCCGAGCGGGCGCAGGACGAGGGCATTGAGAAAGTCGTGTTTGATCGAGGGGGATACAAGTATCACGGCCGCGTTCAGGCGCTGGCCGAGGGGGCCCGCGACGGCGGACTCCAGCTGTAGCCACCCGCCGACCCGGCCCTGAACTTCTAGCACGTTATCTACACACGGAGCACCACGCACAGACATGGCGGACCGAAAAGAACGAAAGCGCGTCAACGCCGAAAAGCGACAGGAGAACTGGGTTGATCGCCTTGTGGCGGTCAATCGCGTCTCGAAGGTTGTCAAGGGCGGTCGTCGTTTTTCCTTCAACACCGTCGTGGTCGTCGGGAACGAGGACGGCCTCGTCGGTACGGGCCTCGGCAAGGCCAACGAAGTGTCGAGCGCAATCTCAAAAGGGGCCGACGACGCGAAGAAAAACGTGATTCGCGTCCCCCTGCGCGATGGGACCATTCCGCATAAGGTGGTAGGCAAGCAGGATGCTGGAGAGGTGCTCCTGAAGCCAGCCGCGCCCGGAACCGGCGTCATCGCGGGAGGAGGGGTGCGTGCCGTACTCGAGTGCGCCGGGTACCGGAACGTCTTGACCAAATCCATTGGGACCTCCAATCCGCACAATCAGGTGAAGGCAACCATTAATGCGCTCGCGGAGACCGAAGATGCCTTGGAGGTAGCCCGCCGCCGTGGCATTCCGCTCGAGAAGGTGTTCAATGGCTAGCGCACTGGACCGCGATCACGAGACGCATCGCGAGTATGAGTAGACTTGAGATCCGTCAGGTTCATAGTACGAACGAGTGGAGAGAAGACCAGTGGGCCACCGCATCGGCTCTCGGTCTGCACCGCATTCGGGACGCCGCGGCCCACGACGACAGCCCCAGATTCGAGGCATGGCCAACAAAGTGGACCACCTGATTGAGGTCGAAGAAGAAATCGAGAAGCAGACGAATAGTGCGGGGAGATGAGCCCTGACGGGCGGTTATGGAGGGGATAACGCGACACACATGTGATTGAGATGACACTGATAGACCCATGGATCTAAGCAACCTCAAGCCGGCGGAGGGTGCCACCCATTCCAAGCAGCGACTCGGCCGTGGAGAGGGGTCCGGGCGCGGTGCACACAGCTCTACCCGGGGCACGAAGGGACAGAGCAGCCGATCGGGGGAGAAAACCCGACCGATCTGGTTCGAGGGCGGACAAACCCCCCTCTTCCAGCGCGTGCCGAAGCATGGATTCAACCAAGAACCCTTCCGCACCGACTACCACATTGCCAACGTGAGGCGCCTCCAACGCCTCGTGGACGAGGACCGGCTCGACACGGACGAGCCCGTAACGCCGGAGGTCCTTGCGGACCTGGGGGTCGTCCGCGGTGCCGACCGAGTGAAAATTCTCGGTGACGGACAACTGGACGCCTCGCTTGAGGTCTCGGCTCACGACTTCAGTGATTCTGCCCGCGAAAAAATTGAAGAGGCGGGCGGGGCGGTGACCGTCGTCGACGACTGACCAGTCGGCCCTGAGCAAAACGTCTTCTTCCTCGCGGTTCACGCACCCAAGAGGCTGATTCATGGCTGGTTTTGCCGAAAGCATCCGTAATATCTGGAGCGTTCAGGAGCTCCGCGAGCGCATTCTCTATACGCTCGGGCTTCTCATCATCTACCGACTGGGCACGCATGTGACCCTGCCGGGGGTTGATGCAGCCGCGCTCACTCAAATCCGGGCGCAGGAGAGTGGAGGGGGACTGTTTGGGTTTCTTAATATGTTCGTCGGGGGGGCTTTCAAGCAGGCGGGCATTTTTGCCCTGGGCATCATGCCCTATATCACGGCTTCGATCATCATCCAGCTGATGGGGGCCGTCGTGCCCTACTTCCAGAAGCTGCAGCGGGAGGGGGAGGAAGGGCGCCGGCGCATCACGCAGTTGACCCGGTACGGGACCATCGGCATCACGGCGCTCCAGTCGATTGGCTACGCCATCAACCTGCTGGCCGGGGCCACCGGACGGGCGGTCGTCATTAACTCGACGTTGTTCACGATCACCACCGTGGTCGTCTTGACCAGCGGCACGGCCTTCGTAATGTGGCTCGGGGAGCGCATCAGCGAGGACGGCATTGGGAACGGCATTTCGTTGATCATTATGATCGGCATCATTGCCTTCCTGCCACAGGCGCTGTTCAACGAGATCAGCCTGATCGGGGATAACATCTTTATCCTGCTCGTGGAAATCGGAATTTGGGTCCTTGTGACAGGCTCGGTGGTTCTTGTGTCGCAAGGCATGCGACGAATCCCGGTGCAGTACGCCAAGCGGGTGACGGGGCGGAAGGTGCAAGGAGGAACCACCCAGTACCTGCCACTTCGGGTGAACGCGGCTGGCGTGATGCCGATCATCTTCGCTCAGTCGATCATGTTCATCCCATCGACGGTCGCATCGTTCTTTCCGAATAATCCGACAATGCAGCAGATCGGGGCCTGGTTCTCGGACATCAGTAGTCTGAGCTACTCGGCTCTCTTCTTCGTGGTCGTCGTCTTCTTTACGTACTTCTACACCGCAATCACCGTGAATCCGCAGGAGATGGCGGACACGATGAAGCGGCAGGGGGGGTTTATTCCGGGCATCCGTCCCGGCAAGCAGACCAGCGAGTTCATCGACACAATTCTGACGCGCATTACATTGCCAGGGTCAATCTTCCTGGGCCTCGTCGCCATCTTTCCGGCGTTTGCCATGCGGGCAGGCGTATCGCAGGGATTTGCCATGTTCTACGGCGGGACGAGTCTGCTCATCCTGGTGCAGGTGACGCTCGACACGCTTCAACAAATTGAGAGTCACCTGCTCATGCGTCACTACGACGGCTTCATGAAGAGCGGCAAAATGCGCAGCCCCCGGCAAGGCGGCGGCTTATAGACCCCTTCCCGGCCGAACTGACGTTCCCATGCAGTGGTTTTCCCGCCTCTGGAAACGAATTTTTGGAGTCCCTATGGTTCACCTGAAGAGCCAACGCGAAATTGAGCGACTGCGTGAGAGCGCGGACCTCGTGGGGCGTACACTCGCCGAGGTGGCCCGCCACATTGAGGTAGGGACGACCCTGCAGCAACTCGATGCAATCGCGGAAGACTACATCCGAACACACGGGGCCGAACCTGCATTTAAAGGCTATCAAGTTGGTGACAACGTCTTCCCAAACACGCTGTGCACCTCGGTGAACGACGCAGTGGTGCACGGCATCCCGGATGATTACGCGCTTCAGGATGGCGATCTGCTTTCGATCGACTGCGGCGCGAAGTTGGACGGCTACTACGGGGACTGGGGATATACATTCGCCGTAGGCACCATCGCAGACGAGGACGCAGCGCTCTGCCGAACCACCTACGAGGCGCTGCTGAAAGGAATTGAACAGGCCGTCGCTGGCGGGCGGGTGGGGGACATCAGCCACGCCGTCCAATCCCACTGCGAAGCGCGCGGATTTAGTGTCGTGCGGGACCTCGTGGGGCACGGCATTGGCCAGAGCTTGCACGAAGACCCGCAGGTTCCCAATTTTGGGGAGCCGGGCCAGGGCCGCTTGCTCAAGCCTGGGCTCTCCATTTGCATCGAGCCCATGATCAATCGCGGAACCGCACAGGTCTCCACCGACGCCGACGGATGGACCGTTCGGGCCTGCGATGGCCTTCCGTCGGCGCACTACGAACACATGGTCGTAGTGCATGATGAAGGAACCGAGGTCCTCTCGAACTTTGAGTATATCGAAGACGTTATCCAGCCTCCATACGAGATCGACGTTCTCACAGAGACCACAACTCGCTAATGGCAAAAGAAGAAGCCATTGAGAAGGATGGGGAAGTCATTGAAGCACTTCCCAACGCCCAGTTTCGCGTTCGTCTCGAGAATGGACACGAGATTCTCGGCCTCTTGTCCGGGAAGATGCGGATGAACTACATTAAGATTTTGCCGGGCGATCGGGTCAAGGTCGAGATGTCCCCGTATGATCTCTCGAAGGGGCGGATCGTATATCGCTACAAGAACTGAGAAGCCCTGCCGAGGTCGCCCGTGGTCTTCCCGAGTGTCGGTCGCGGCGGTCGTTCTGCACGGTGAGGGGGGGTACAGTGGTTGCGTGGATTGTCGAACAAAATAACAAATTGGGCGATGCCCAGAATTGAAGGAGTTGACGTACCGGAAGACAAGCGTGGGGAAATCGCGCTCACTGAGATCTACGGTGTTGGTCGCTCGCGGGCCAACGAAGTCTTAGAAAAAGCCGAAATTAGTGAGGACAAGCGGCCTCGAGAGTGGACCGAAAGCGAGGCGAAGCGTGTGCGGCGCATCATCGAGGAAGACTACACCGTTGAGGGACAGCTCCGCACTGAGGTCCAGATGAATATCAAGCGTCTCAAGGACATCGGGTGCTACCGAGGCAAGCGGCACCGCGAGGGACTGCCGGTGAATGGCCAGCGTACGCGGACCAATGCCCGAACCCGGAAAGGCAAGCGCAAGACGGTGGCGGGCCGGAAGCAGTCGACTGAGAAGAAGTAACGGCATCAGAATGTTGTGGACCGGTAGAGGCCGATCCTGGCCCGGTCCCTTTTCCGAACAGACATCGATACCCTTATGGCTAACGGAGACAAAGGCGGCAAGCGCTCATCTCGCAAGAAGAACGTCGTCGTCGAATCGAACGGTCGGGCGTACGTGAAGGCCACCTTCAACAATGTAATCGTCACGCTCACCGACCAGTATGGCAATACCATCTCCTGGGCGAGTGCTGGCAAGATGGGCTTCAAGGGGAGCCGGAAGAACACTCCCTACGCGGCGCAGAAGGCGGGCGAGGCCGCCGCGAACGAGGCGTACGACCTCGGCCTCCGCCGCGTAGACGTGTACGTGAAGGGCCCGGGGTCCGGCCGGGAGGGCGCCATTCGGGCCATGTCCGAGGCGGGACTTGAGGTGGCGAGCATTCGCGACGTAACGCCCCTTCCGCACAACGGCTGCCGCCCTCCGAAGCGCCGCCGCGTCTAACCAATTTCGAATGAGGAGTGGCGCGTGTTAAATGAGGATTTAAGCCCGAGACGACACCACGCCCGCTGTTCAGTCGACACTCGACACTCGAAACTTGATACAGCACAGTATGGCTCGATACAGAGGTCCGAAGCAAAAGATTGCTCGCCGCTTCAAAGAGCCCATCTTTGGGCCCTCAAAGGCACTGGAGCGGAAGCCCTATCCCCCTGGACAGCACGGCCAGTCGCGCCGTCGGCGAGAGAGTGAGTACGCCGTGCAGCTGCAGGAAAAGCAGAAAGCGAAATACACCTACGGGCTGCTCGAGCGTCAATTCAAGAACCTCTTTGACAAGGCGTCCCGCATGCGGGGCGTGACGGGCGAGAAGCTCCTGATTCTCCTGGAGTCCCGGCTCGACAATACGGTCTTCCGGATGGGCATCGCCCGGACGCGCCGGCAGGCCCGGCAGTTCGTTGCGCACCGCCACATCATGGTGAACGACGAGGTCGTCGACATTCCCTCCTTCGAGATGTCTCCGGATGATATTGTGTCCGTTAAGCCGAGCAGTCAGGACCTGGAGGTCATTCAGACGAACATTGAACGCCGGAAGCGCACCTTCTCCTGGCTGGAGGTCGATCGCCAAGAGATGAAGGGGAAATTTATTGACCATCCCAACCGGGAAGAGATTCCGGAAAACATCGACGAGCAGCTCATCGTCGAGCTCTACTCGAAGTAAGGGCATGACGCTGGGTACCTCCGAAGCAACGAGCGCATGGTCGTGCGCTCAATCCGACACACGATCGCTACACATTACAACTTGCTGATTTTCGCATATGAGTAATCACGGGCTTCACATGCCGGACGGCGTTCAAGTCGAAGAGGTCTCCGATTCCGAAGGACAATTCGTTATGGGCCCGCTGGAGCGGGGGTACGGAGTGACCATCGGGAATGCTCTTCGCCGCGTGCTGCTGTCGTCCCTCCGCGGGCTCGCCGTTACCGCCGTCAAGATCGACGGGGTCCAGCACGAGTTTTCCACCATCCCCGGGGTCACGGAGGACGTATCCGACATCATTCTGAATCTCAAGGAGGTTCGGTTCAGTGCCGACGAGATGCGAGAGGGGCACCTGCACCTCAACCTCGAAGGCCCCGGAACATGGACGGCCGGGGACATCGGGGACTCCACGGCAGAGTATGAGGTCCTGAATCCGGACCAGCACATTGCTACGATGGCCGAAGACTCCGTCGTGAACGTCGACCTGCGCGTGGGATACGGGCGAGGCTACGTCCCGTCCGAGGAGAACAAGCGAGAAGATGATCCGATCGGGGTTATCGCGGTCGACTCCATCTTTACCCCAATCAAGAACGTCAACTACTCGGTGAAGCCGACTCGGGTCGGCCAGAAGATCGACTACGAAGAGCTGGTCCTCGATGTGGAGACGGATGGATCGCTGACGCCGGAGGAAGCCATCACGCAGGCGGCCTCGATTCTGCGGGACCATGTCAGCTTCTTCATTCAGCTTGAAGAGGAGCCCGAGCCGGTCGTCGAGGAGCAAGAGGTCGATGAGGAAGTCAAGCGCATCCGCGAGCTGCTGGCCCAGCCTGTGGACGAGCTCGACCTGTCCGTGCGCTCCCACAACTGCCTCAAGGCGGCAAACATCAAGACGATTGGGGACCTTGTTCGCCGCGAGGAGGACGAGATGCTCAAGTTTCGAAACTTCGGCCGGAAGTCCCTGCAGGAGCTCGTGGAGGTGCTCGACGAGCGGGGGCTTCAGTTTGGAATGGACGTAGAGGAGTATCTCGAAGAGAAGAAGACCACTTAGGGCCCGCCGGTCTGGCGAACCCAGGGCCGTTCTCTGGCCCTCAGATCCCGCCCCGCGACGCATCCTGATTAGTCACCCCCGTTCCGGATCACCAATGCGACACCGCAAGAAAGGAAAAAAGATTGGGCGCACGTCGTCCCACCGCAAGCGGACGCTGCAGGCCCTCTCCAACGCGCTCATCGAGAACAAGCGCATCACCACGACCGTGGCGAAGGCGAAGGCCCTGCGCCCGTTTGTGGAGCCGCTCATCACGCGTGCCAAGGAGGACACGCAGCACAACCGGCGCCAGGTGTTTCGGCACCTCCAGAGCAATGACGCGATCGAGGAGCTGTTCGGCGAGGTGGCTGAGCGCGTGGGGAGTCGTCCGGGGGGATACACGCGCATCATCAAGCTTGGCCAGCGCTCCGGCGACGGGGCCGAGCTTGCGATGATCGAGCTCGTGGACTACAACGACGTTCCGCCCGCCGACACGGGCCGGGGAGGCTCTGGTGGAACGCGCCGCGGCAGCGGGAAGGGGCGTCGTGAATCTGAGGAGGAGCAGGAGACTACCGCGCCGGACGCAGCAGAAGACTCGGCCGATCAGGCCAGCGAATCGTCTGTCGAGTCGGCCCCGGTGGAGGACGAGAGTGGCGGTTCTACCGAGGAACTCGACGAAGAGCCCGAGAACGAAGAG
>CAZMDV010000017.1:0-17759 GCA_964564875.1 uncultured Salinivenus sp. | reverse complement strand
AGGCGATGATTTCGGAGCGGCAATATCGAACCTGCATGGTTCTACCGAAGAGCGAAGGTGGCTTGGGGATGCTTTGTTTACGGCCTGTCCCGAACATAAAGGTTGTGGCCCAGACAACTCCGATCGCCTGCGGCATCATCCAAAATACTCTACCCATCAACCTTCAGAAGCTGTTTGGTGGATGGATGAGACGCCGAGACACAGTGGGCGACGCACAAAACGTCGCCCAAACGAATCCTGTAGCGGCGCTACTGGGTGAGTGCAGAAGGCGTCTTGCGCAAGATCCACAAAGTCGCAGACCTCAGACAATCCGCCAACCAGCTTCTCAGCCCTTCAAAAATAGTGATTGAGTTGTTTGTCACTGATATCGACGGGTGCCTGGCCGAGCCCTACGAGCCGTACGACCTGGAGGGCCTGGCCACGCTCCGCCGTCACGCCGATGAGGACCGGGCGGCGGCACCGGCGCTGTCCATCTGTTCGGGGCGGTCCTATCCCTACGTCGAGGCCATGACGCAGGCGCTGAGCCTCACCACACCGGTGCTCTTCGAGGCGGGCGGCGGCCGGTTCGATCCGGTGGCGGCCCGGACCACCTGGAGCCCAAAGTTGACCGATGAGGTGGAGGCCAAGCTCAACACCGTGCGGCGCTGGTTCCTGTCGGAGTGCGTTCCGGGCACCAGCGTATCGCTCGACCACGCCAAGCGCACGCAGGCTGGCGTCGTCTCCCCGGACGTCGAGGAGATTCGGGCGCTGCGCCCCCGCACCGAGCAGTTCGTGGCCGAGGAAGCCCCGGGCCTGTGCGTGTTTTCGACCGACGTGTCGGTGGACGTCGTCCCGCCCGGCATCACGAAGCGGGCCGGGTTGGAGTGGCTCGCGGAGCACCTCGGCCTCGGCCTGGACGAAATCGCCTACATCGGCGACGCCGACTCCGACCTTGGGGGGCTCGACGCCGTGGGCGTGTCGTTCGCGCCGGCCAACGCCACCGAAACGGTGCGGGGGCAGGTGGACCACGTCACTGAGGGCGCGGTTATCAAGGGCGTGCTCGAGGCCTACCGGTATTGCCGAACCCAGAACGAAGCATGAGCAAACGCAGCGCCGGGCGTCACGGCACGGCGCGCCGGCGGCCCCAGTGCGCTACGACAGACCGAAGCAGGCGTCCACGCTACGAATTCATCGACCGACTTGCCATGCGCACCACAGGATGGTTGCTTCTTCTGCTGGGCGTAATCGGCGGCCTGTCGCCGGCTTTGGCCCAGTCCAGTACCTCGTCCGACACCGTTCAAATTTCTCCCGCCACGGCGGCGCCCGAGGCGACGGCTTCGTCCCGCCAGCGGAGCGGTGTATCTCGGAAACCGTCGCTCTTTTACGTCGCCGACGGGGCGACGACCCTCCACAACCTTCCGAACTCTGACAGCCCGGTGGCCCGGCTCCCGATGCGCACACCCGTCACGCGCCTCGGGTGCACGGGGAAGCGGTGCCGGGTCCGCACCGACGGCGGAGACGTGGGATACGTGTCGGCCGGGGCCCTCTCCAACGTCTGGATTCGGGTCTCGAAGATCGAGCGGCACGTCTACGTGTACCGGGGGGACGAGCTCGTCTACACGTTCGACGCCGACATGGCCTACAACTCCTTCGCCGACAAGAAGCGGAACGGGGGGAAGGGAAGACGGGATCACTGGCGCACGCCTGAAGGCACCTTCTACGTGGTCCACAAAAATCCCGAGAGTAAATTTTACAAGGCCCTCGTGCTCAACTATCCTAAGGTAGAAGATGCGCGCCGGGGGCTGGAGACCGGGCTGATTTCTCGCTCGCAGTACCAGGCCATCAAGCGCGCCCAGGAAGAGCTTCGAATGCCCCCCATGAACACGGACCTCGGTGGCTGGATTGAGATTCACGGCGATGGCACGGGCAGCGCCACGACCTGGACCCAGGGATGCGTGGCGGTTCGGAATCGGGCTATGGACGTGCTCTGGGAACAGGTGCGCGTCGGGACCCCTGTGCTCATCGAATGAACACCGCTTCGCAGAAGAAGCGCGGCGGCGGACGCATACGAATTGCCGCGGGGTGCCTCCTATGTCGGGGGCCGACACCGGACGACTTCACCCATTTCACCCACCAACGACTTGTACTCATGTTTTCGACACGCTGTATTGCTACAATCCTCGTCGGCGTCTTTCTCGTGGCTGGATGTGGCGGGGGCAGCAGCCCCACGGCGCCCCCGGACGACTGGGAGACGACGGACACGCGCTGGTGGAAGTCGGGCGTCGACACGGCTCAGGTCTTCCCCGACCTCGACAGCCTCGCCACAATGGGGGTGACCGATCAGAAGATGAGCATGATGCGGGGCGGAGAGGTCACGCAGGAACGATTCAAGCTGGCGATCAAGCAGAGCCTCCTGAAGCTGTACCGCAATAACCCGATGATCGTCGACTCGCTCTTCGAGGAGCACGCCGCGCCGAAGCTTGAGAACGTGGACCTCGGTGGAGACATCGTCGGGAAGAAGGGGCAGCTCAACTCGAAGATCCGGAATAAAAATCAGAAGAAGGCCTACAAAGCGATCTCGGAGTACTTCCGGGAGCCGCAGCGTGAAAAGTCGCCCGACGACATCATCTGGCCCGATAGTCTGCGGTCGGAGGAGTACGCCGGAATTGTGAAGCTGCAGGTCCACCTGACGGTTGAGGGCGAAGGGGACAACGCCGTCTCGCGGGCCGACGCCGTCGAGTTGCTCTCGGGCACGCACCCGACGCTCAACAAAATTGCGATGAAGGCCGCGACGAATGCGACGTGGGAGCCGGCCTACCTCCTAGAAGACAACAGCTGGGCGCCGGTCGAAAGCTGGGTCCGCTTTAGCGTTCCGTTCCAGATGCGGTAGTGCATCGGCGTGTAGCGGCTCTCTGCGGCGGTCCACAGTCCGTTCGGGGCCCCCAGGGTGCCCTTCCAATGGATGGGGAGAGGTCCTTATTTTGTCGCATCGCCCTTTCTCCGCGTTCCGGCCTCGGGCCGAACGGAGCGACAGTGCCAACGCAGAAGGCCACAACTTGTCGATCCGTGCAAAAGTCTCTAGAAACCACGCCGATGGGAATGGGCGTTGATGGGGAGTGGGAGAATGTGGGCATGGGAGCATGAGAGCGAGGAGCATAAGCGGATTTGGCTTCTGCATTCGTCGACGCCTGCACTCCTACGCCCCTGCGCTCCCTCTCGCCCTTTCGCCCACTCTCGATTCCGAACGCGTTCGGGACGGAAGGAGCCCGGGTGCAGAAGGCAAGTCCCTATCTACGACCGTTCTCACACATCGGTGGGGAAGGCGATCACCCCACGAGCACGCCAGCCACCGTGGCGGTGATCCACGAGGCGAGTGCGCCCCCGAGGACGGCCCGGAGGCCGAGCGCGGCGATCTCGCTCTTCCGGGAGGGGGCAATCCCGCCGATCCCGCCGATCTGGATGGCGATGGACGAGAAGTTGGCAAACCCACACAGGGCATACGTGCCGATGATGACGGACCGCTCGCTCATCGCCCCCTGCAACTCGCGCAGCGAGGCGTAGGCCACGAACTCGTTTACGGCCACCTTCTCGCCAAGCAGGGTGCCAAACTGAAGAATGTCGGCCGCCTCCACGCCCATCGCCCACGCCAGCGGCGCGAAGAAGAAGCCGAAGACCGCCTCCAGCGACAGCGCGTCGAAGCGTCCCCCGGACGCCTGCGCCACAAGCTCGTTCATGTTGTAGAGCTCCGTGCCGTAGACCACCGGAGCGCCGATCCACTCGAACCCGGCGTTGATGGCCCCGATGAGAGCGAGGAAGGCGAGCAGCATGGCGCCCACGTTCAGGGCCAGTCGCAGGCCGTCGGACGCGCCGCTGGCGGCGGCCTCGATCACGTTGTCTACATCTTCGGTGTCCTGAATCTCGGCGCCGCCGCTGGTCTCGGGCGACCCCGTCTCCGGCACTAGAATTTTAGCCATCACGATGGCCGCGGGCGCACTCATGACGGAGGCCGACAGCAGGTGCTTCGCAAAGAGCTGCCGCGACTCCGGTGAGTCGCCCCCCAGAAAGCCAATATAGGCCGCCAGCACCCCGCCCGCAATCGTCGCCATGCCGCCCGTCATGAGCGTCATGATCTCGCTGCGGGTCATGTCTTCCACGTACGGCTTCACCGCCAGGGGCGCCTCGGTCTGCCCGATGAACACGTTGGCCGCGGCGGCCAGCGACTCGGCCCCCGAGATGCGCAGCGTCTTCTGCATCACCCACCCCATGCCGTTCACCAGCGGCTGCACGATGCGCAGGTGGTAGAGCACCCCCATCAACGATGCGAAAAAGATGATGGTGGGCAGCACCTGGAAGGCAAAGTTGTTGCCCTTCTCGGGATTGCCCAGGTCGCCGAAGATGAACTCCGACCCTTCGTACGTGAACGACAGGAGCGTGTCGAAGAAGGTCGCGAGCGTATCGAACACCATCTCGCCCGGACCCGTCTTCAGCACGAGCAGGGCGAAGATGAGTTGGAGCCCGATGCCCATCCCCACGAGCCGCCAGTTGATGGCCCTGCGGTTCGTGGAGAAGAGCACGGCGATGCCGATGAACACGGCCATCCCGATGAGGCCGCGAAGGAAAGCAATAGGAAGGGACATGAGGAAGAGGGTTGGGCGGCGTCGATGTCAGTACAGCGGGGGTCCTCCCTCCGAGCCGAGCGTAAAGATAACGACCACGGGCACGAACACAAGTCGCCCCGACGCAGGGGGCCAGAACGGCGCCAACCACAACGAGGGCACCCGGCGAGCGCCCGGTGCCCTCGAGGAGGGAGACTGAAATGAAAGGAGCAACACTGCCTACCGGCCCGATCCGGACGACGAATTCATGCCGGACGACGTCCCTGTCGTGTCCGACGGCGTCCACGTGTTATTGCCGCGGTTCATGTCCGGCAGGATCTGCCTCGGATCAATGGTCACCTTCTGCAGCGAGCCCTTCGTCACCCGCAGCGTGTTCGTGTCTTGCGTGTAGAACGCCTCGGTGGGCACGCGCCGCTGCTCCGTGGAGCCATCCTCGTAAGTGAGCTGCACCGTCACCGGCAGCATCAGCTCGTCGCGCTGCTCCACGGTCACCCTCGTCGTGTCCCCCGTGGCCACCGAGTCGACAGCCTGGTCCATCGTGTCCGTCTCGTAGAACCAGCTGCGCCAGAACCAGTCCAGGTCCTCGCCGGTCACCTCTTCCATCGTGCGGAAGAAGTCGGCGGGCTTGGGATGCTTGTACGCCCAGCGGTCGAAATACTCCTTGAGGGCCGAGTCGAAGCGCTCAGGCCCCAGTACGTACTCGCGGAGAAGCATGAGGCCGTTCGCCGGCTTGCGGTAGGCAATGAAGCCAAGGGCGTCGTCCCGAATGCGATCTGCGTACGTCATAATTGGCTGGTCGAATCCGGGGGACGAGAGTCGCTTCGTGGTGATCTTCGAGAGGCGCTGCAGGGCGCGCGTGGCGGGAATCCGCCCCTGACTGAAGAAATCAAGCAGCGAATACTGATTCATAAACTGGTCGAGGCCCTCGTCCATCCAGGCCCAGCGTCGCTCGTCGGACCCGACGACCATCGGAAACCAGGTGTGGCCAAACTCGTGGTCGGTGACGCCGAAGAGGGAGCGGCCCCGGCGGTCCACGCCGCAGAACATGATCTGCGGATACTCCATGCCGGCCACCCGCCCGGCCACGTTGATGGCGTTGGGGTAGGGGTACGGCGCCACGAAGTCGGAGTAGAACTCGACGGAGTGCTGCACGAATCTGGTAGACTGCTCCCAGCCCGACTTCGTCTCGGTGCCGAGCCCCTCCTTCGGGTAGTAGGACTGCGCGAGGACCGTATTGCCCCCGGCCTCAGCCCTCGCGGCGTCCCAGAGGAAGGCCTGCGAGGTGGCCCACGCAAAGTCGCGCACCCGATCGGCCGTGTAGCGCCACGTGAGAGGGCCGCTGCCGGACGGGCGGGTGCTGGCGTCGCCCACCTCCGTGCTGTCGATAATCATGACCGTCTCGCGGCTGTCGCGGGCCTCCGCAAGCCGGTCCCGCTGCGTGTCGGTGAGGACCTCGCCGGGATTCTGAAGGCGGCCCGTGGCGGCCACGATCATGTCGCGCGGCACGGTGATGTTGACGTTGAAGGTGCCGTACTCCAGGTAATACTCGCCCTGGCCCAGGTAGGGCAGCGGGTTCCACCCGTGCACGTCGTCGTAGACGTACATCCGCGGGTACCACTGCGCAAACTGGTAGACCGTCCCGTCCTCCACCTTGAGGCGACCGTGGCGGTCGGCCCCGTACTTCGGAAGGGTGTATTCAAAGTCGAACGAGAGCTGCAGGCTGTCCCCCGAGGGCAGCGGCTGGTCGAGCGATACGCGCATCCGGGTGCCATCGATCAGCGTGTCGGGCGTCGTGGGTTCATCGCCCCGCCGGATGCGGAGGCTGGACAGGTCGTACCCGGCGTCCTCGAAGAAGCCACTGAACCGGGCATCGTCGGGCACCGCGGCGTTGCCTCGGCTGCCGGGCTTGAAGTAGTTCTGCTCTAGCTGGACCCAGAGACGCTCCAGGGCCTCGGGGGCGTTATTGGTGTACGTGATCGTCTCGGTGCCGGTGACCCGGTTGTTGGTGGTATCGAGCTGGACGTCGATCTCGTAGTCGGCCGACTGCTGCCAGTATTCGCGGCCGGGACTCCCATCAGCGTTCCGGTACCGGTTCGGGTCCGGGAAGTCAATCGGCTCGAACGATTGGAGATTATGGTCGGGCACCTGCTGCGGCGTGGACTGGGCCACAACGGGGTCGGTCCCCGGCAGGAACACGACCAGGGCGAGGGCAAGAACGCCGAGAAGGGGACGCGTACGGAGGCTCATGGTGGGATGGGATCGGTGGAAATAAAACAGGGGACCACCATGGTAATTGCCACCCCTCCAAATTGGTGCGAAGAGCGGATTAAAGGGGAATTAGAGTCGTCTACTACCCGGCCTCGAAGGCAATGCCGCACCGCTCCTCTCCGGGCCGAATCTGTTCCAAGCCACGGGGGCTCCCCCAGAACCGGGGGCCGAGGCCGCAGATTTAGAAAAAATCCCCGCTCTGCACGGCCCGCCGAAGGAACGCCTACGGCCCCGATCCGGTCGCCCGGCGGGCCAGCTTGCGGAGGGCCGCGCTGATCTTCTGGAGCTCGTCGTCGCGCCCGGTGATGTCGTGGCGCTCGGCCAGGTACTGCGGATCGTTGTACGCGAGGCGCACTTGGCCGGTCGGGTCCGCCCACACGAGCATCTTCTGCGGGAGGTCGATCGCGGTCGTCGGGCTCGCCTGCATGAGCGGCGTGCCCAGCGTTGGGTTGCCAAAGATGAGGAGGCGCGTCGGGCGGAGAGACGTATTCGCCGTCTCGGCGTTGGCGGCGTGGTCGACGCGGGCCATGATCGAGATCGGACCGGCGGCTGTCAGGGCCTGCTCCAGCCGGGCCACCGTCGAGTCCACCGAGTGGGCACTCGTCATGACGACCAGTCCGGCCCCCGCACTGTCAGCAGGCACTAACGGCAGTGAGGCGGCGTCTCCGGATGCCGACTCCTCCGAGTCCGGTGCGGCACAGCCCGCGAGCAAGAGGAAAAGTAGACCGGTGAGGCGAGTGAACATCTGCATCAATCACGGAGAGCGTTGTGGGTTGGTGTCCTCGCGTGGGGCCGTTGGTGGGTTGCCGGGAGGCAACGATACGGACCGGAGGCGCTGGGCAACTCTGTAGCAACGTATCGACTTGCGCAGAGCAATACAAAAGCACGTCTCAGCCGCGAATCTGCGACTCGGCTACGATCAGGAAGGCCCCGCAGTGCCCGATTCGTCCGCCGCGCTCCCTCCCGCGACCCCCCTCCGCCGGTGGCCCCAGGTGAACCGACCCAGCGTGGTGCCCGTGGCGAGTCGGGGGAGTGCGGAGGCGTACCTCCGGGCCGAAGGCCGCGTCCTCCGCGAACCGGGGACCGATGAGCAGGGCCTTTCGGGCTTCGTTCGGCTCGGCCAACGACCGCTACAATCGGTTTTCGCGGTACGTCGGCGCCGGGCTCGTCTACAACGGTCCGTTTCAGGGGCGCAATGCCGACCGGATGGGCCTCGCCGTCGCCAGCGCGCTCAACGGGGACGCCCATGAGGCTGCACACATGAGGCTGCCCAGCGCCGTGGGGGGCGGTCGGTGACGGAGAGGTCAACGTCGAGGCCACGTACGCGGCGCCCGTCACGCCGTGGCTGACGCTGGTCGGCGACCTTCAGTGCGTGGTCGATCCGGACACGGACCCATCGATTCCGGATGCACTGCTCGGAGGCATCCGCGTCGTGATCGAACCGTAGGCGCGAGCAGCACTGGCCATCGGGCACGGCAATCGCATCAATTGGTAGCAGGAGAAAATGACTCCCAACTCTGAGAAAAAATAGCCTTTTCCAAGCGCTGGACTCCGGATCTGCGTTCCACATTCGTTTCGCTCGTCCGGAGTTGACGTTTGCGCTTCTTTCGGGCGACATCTGAATTCCCTCACTAGCGGCGCCACAGGACTCGGCATGACTCGTGCAATTGCCGTGGGCCATCGGGGCTTTGTCGAACGTCCGTCCGTCCTCGGCGTACATGCGGTGTCGATGGTCGCGCCCGCTCTCGCGTCCCTCCGTTTCGCGGCCGGTTGTCGCACGTCTGTCGTTGCGTTTCACCAATTTTCTCCCGCTTCACATGCGCCGCATTCCGATCACCCGCTCCAGTTCCAAGAATCCGGTGGACCCCGACCCCGAGGCCGAGCAGCGCATCCTCGACGGCCTCAACGAGAAGCAGCGCGAGGCCGTGACGACCACCGAGGGGCCCGTCATGATCATCGCCGGCCCCGGCTCCGGCAAGACGCGCGCGCTGACCCACCGCATCGCCTACCTGCTGGCCGCCGGCCAGGCGCAGCCGCGCGACGTCATCGCGCTCACCTTTACCAACAAGGCCGCCGGCGAGATGCAGGAGCGCGTGGAGAACCTCGTGGGCGACGACACGAGGGGCATGTGGGTGGGCACCTTCCACTCCGCCTTCGCCCGCCTGCTGCGGATGGAGGGGGACAAGATTGGCTACTCGGAGGACTTTTCAATCTACGACACGGCCGACTCGAAGCGCCTCATCAAGCAGCAGATGCAGGGCCGCAACCTGGACACCGACGTGGTGAAGCCGCGGGCGGCGCAGCGCATGATCTCGAGCGCCAAGAACGAGATGATCGGGCCGCAGGAGTACGCGGAACTGGCGCGCGGCGACCAGCAGGAGATGGTGGCGGAGGTGTATCCCGCTTACGAGCAGGCCCTCCAGCAGGCCAACGCGCTCGACTTTGACGACCTGCTCCTCAAACCCATCGAGCTGTTCGAACAGCACGAGGACGTGCTGGAGAAGTACCAGCGCCGCTGGGCGTACGTCCACATCGACGAGTATCAGGACACGAACCAGGCACAGTACGTTCTCGCCCGCAAGCTGGCGGACCGGCACAAAAATCTCTGCGTGGTGGGCGACGACGCGCAGAGCATCTATTCTTTTCGCGGGGCCGACATCACCAACATCCTCTCCTTCGAGCAGGACTACCCGGACGCCACCACGATCCGGCTGGAGCGCAACTACCGCTCCACCAAAAACATCATCCGCCTGGCCGACTCCATCATCGAGAAGAACGACGACCAGATCGAGAAGAGCCTGTGGACGGACAACGCGGAGGGGGAGTACGTGGCGCTCATGGAGGCGCTCAGCGAGAAGGACGAGGCGCAGAAGATTGAGCGCCGCATCCGCGACCTTCACCTGCGGGAGGGCATGGAGCACGGCGACTTTGCGGTCCTCTACCGCACCAACGCCCAGAGCCGCGCCATCGAGGAGGCGCTCCGCAAAGAGAACGTGCCGTACCGCGTGATCGGCGGCACCTCCTTCTACGAGCGGAAGGAGATCAAGGACGTGCTGGCGTATCTGAAGCTGCTGGTCAATCCCAACGACACGGCCAGCCTGCAGCGCATCATCAACTACCCCACCCGCGGCATCGGGGACAAGACGCAGGAGCGCCTCCAGCGCTATGCCCAGCAGCAGGGCCTCTCGCTCTGGCAGGCGGTGGAGCGGGTCGAAGAGATCGAGACGCTAGGCACCCGGGCCGAGCGGGCCGTCGGCAACTTCCGCACCCTCATTGCCCGCTACGCCTCGAAGGCGGGCACCGGCAGCACGCCGCCCGACGACCTGGCGCGCGACCTGATCCAGGACGCCGGCCTCCTCAGCGAGCTGCGCAAGGAGCACACCCGCGAAAACCTGCAGCGCTGGGAGAACGTGCAGGAGCTCATCAGCGCGCTGGCCGAGTACGTGGAGTCGACCGAGGAGGCCACCATCAGCACGTTCCTGCAGGAGGTGGCCCTCATGACCGACCAGGACGAGGCGGACGACGAGGGGGACAAGGTGACGCTCATGACGCTCCACGCGGCGAAGGGCACCGAGTACCCGGTCGTCTTCGTCGCCGGATTGGAGGAAGGCCTCTTTCCGCTCGAAAAAGCCACGCAGGAGAAGAGCGAGCTGGAAGAGGAGCGGCGCCTCTTCTACGTCGGCGTCACGCGGGCCGAGCAGCGCCTCTACCTCAGCTGGGCGCGCAGCCGCTACCGCTACGGCGAGCAGCAGTCCAACACGCGCAGCCGCTTCCTCGAGGAGGTCGACGCCGACGTGGTGCGCACCGAGGCCGGCGGCGAACTGGAGCAGCAGACGGACCGCTTCGAGGCGGGGGACGGGTCCGACGGCAGTCGGGACTACGACGAGATGGACCCGCACTACTACCGCCAGGACCTGAGTGGGGACGGCGGAAAAAAGTCATCGTCGGACGACCTCAAGCGCATCGAGTCGACCGACGGGGGCGGCGGGCGGCGGATCGTCTACGACGAGGGCCACGGCGAGATCGTGCCGGGCGCCCAGGTGGAACACAAAAAGTTCGGGCAGGGCAAGGTGCAGTCCGTGGAGGGGGAGGGGGAGAAGGCCACCGCCGTCGTCTTCTTCGGCTCCGGCGTGGGCAACAAGAAGCTGAAGCTCAAATACGCAAACCTGCGAGTGATCGGGTAAGAGGCATGGGGGAAGAGAGGATTGGGGGGCTCTTCGGCGTCGCGTCAGTAGCGCAGGCCCAGGAGCACGAAGAGCCGGCGGCCCGGGAGGGTGCGCTTGATCGGTGTGGGTTGTGGGCCCGTGGGGTCGAGGCTCCAGTCGAACGGGTTCTGGCGGTCCAGCACGTTGACGAGGCTTACTTGGCCCTCAAGGGTCACGCCCATAATTTTCGTTTCGCCCTCGAGCCCGAGGTCCAGTCGCGAGAACGGGTCGAGCGTCTGGTCGCCGGGACGGCTCGGGTCGAACGGTGCGAGGGCGTCGGTGCCCTCCGCAAGGGCGATGTAGTCGTAGTAGGCCCGCCGCAGCGCCCACGGCTGATTCCAGATGCCCTGCCAGTGTGCCCGGGCGCGCAGGCCGTCCACGAGTGTCACGTTGAGATCCGCCGTGAGGCGGAGCGGCTGTGCCCACGGGGCCGGCACGTACCGGCCGTCGAACCGTCCCGGATAGCGGCGCTCCGTGCGGCTCCATTCGCCGCTCGCGCTGGCGGACACGCGCTCGCCCTCGCGCGATAGGTGCAGGGCCACGCCGTAGGCCCGTCCGCTTCCCGCCGCCATAAACGCGGACTGATCGCCGAGCTGCCGTTGTGGGAGCGGCTCGGGCCCAGCCGGCGAGTGCACGAGGTTTGAGTAGTCGACGTGCAGGGTGCGGGGCTGCCACTTGTAATACGTTTCGAGGCGGGCCGTCCACGGGTCGGCGGGCGTGAGGAGGACCGTGCCCGCGGCATGGTACGCCCGTGGCGGGGCCGTCGTCCGGTCGATGGGCAGCCAGAACTGGACCGACGGCACGACGGACGTGGGGCCGGTGCCGCTGATTTCCGACTGCATCACGTACTGCCGGTAGAGGCCGCCCGCTAGGCGCACGGCCAGCCCGCCGAGCGGCGTCGACGATTGGTCGTAGCGCAGGGCGAGGC
The DNA here is from genome assembly GCA_964564875.1 of uncultured Salinivenus sp. Lineage (GTDB taxonomy): Bacteria > Bacteroidota > Rhodothermia > Rhodothermales > Salinibacteraceae > Salinibacter. Next base: position 5,763 of record CAZMDV010000017.1, on the reverse strand, counting down.
GAGGCTCGGCGTAGACGGTCTGGCGGGCCGGCACGTACGTGAGCCGCGTGCCCGCGACGGCCGTCAAGTTGAGGCCGGGCGACGTCTCCGCTTCCAGAAAGCTGCCCACCTGCCAGGCGCTCGTCTCGTGCGAGAGCACGCCCAGGTACCGATTCCGGACGCGAAACTGCCCGCGCAGGCGCTGCGGCGTCACGGCGGCGCGGAGACGCGTATCTGGCGACACGCTCATTTCTGCCGCGAACCGGGCGCCCCACTCGTCAATCTCGTTTCCCTCCCCGCCGTGGGGGCCGGACTGGGCAGGGAACGACGGAAGGGAGCCATCGGACGGACGCTGTAGCGTCGAGTCGCGGAAGCCATAGAAGGTGTGGGCGTCGTGCCAGCTGCCCCAGATCTGCGCAGTGCCGGTGACGCGGCTGCTCGCCACCCATTCGTAGCGGCCCTGCAGGACGGTGTTGGTCCAGTCGTAGCGGTCCCGCGAGAGGAGGAGACGGTCCGACGCGTCGCCGTTGGGCACCACCGTCGCCACGTCCGTTTCGAGACGGGTGTTTCCGTGGTAGCCCGACACGTAGACCTGCTGGAAGGGCGAGATGGACTGGCGCAGCGCGCCGTGCAGGTCCGAAAACCGAACGCGGGGCGACTTGCGCTGCCGCAACGGCCCGTCGCCATTGACGGGCTGGTCCGTCCACGCCGGGGTGAGCGGACGGTCGAGGGCCGTGCGGGCGTCCAGGAGGGCGTGGAGGGAGGGAGCACGGTAGAGGTCCCACGTGCTCGTGCGGCCCGCTGCCAGGGCCCGCCCTCGATTCCGACTTGGGCGTCCCCACTCCACGTCGGCCCGGCCGTTGACCCCAAGGAGATCGGCGCTCGCGGCGGCGTGCGGGGCGGTCTCACGCGCGAGGTCGTGCGTCGCCTCCAGCACCCCGGCCGTGTAGCTGCCCTGCGCGGCCCCGAAGCCGGCCTTGTGGACCGTCAGGCGCTCCAGGGCCTGCGGGCTGAAGGCGCCGAGCAGCCGCCCCACGCTTACCGGCTTGCGCACCGGCGCCCCGTCAAGCAGCATCACGTGCTCGCCGCTGTCCCCGCCCTGCACGTTCACCTCCGCGAGCGGACGGTTGAGCGAGACGCCGGTACGCCGTCCCGCACTGCGCATCACGTCGGGCGTGCCCTGCCCAGACAGCCGCGTCAGTCCGGACGGGTTGAGGGTCGCCCGCCCGAGTTGCCCGGACGGCAGGCGCTGCTGGAGGCCGTCCACGACGATGGGCGTGGTGTCGAGGACCTTGCGGCGCAGGGTGACGCGGATCGTGTCGCGCCCGTTCGGGGGCACACGCACGCTGTCGATCGCCGTGGCGTAGCCCACATACGTGACGACGAGGCGGTGGCGGCCCGCCAGGACCGGCGCCACGGTAAACTGTCCGGCGTCATTCGTGGCGGTGCCGGTGCCCGCGTCGGCCAGCAACACATTGGCGTTTGGGAGCGGCTCGCCCGTCGCCGCGTCAACCACCGTGCCGGCGAGTCGTCCAGTGGGGGCCGGGGCCTCCACCGACTCCACGAGCAGATAGCTGCCGCTGGCGGTGCGGAGGTAATCGACGCCCGTCCCCGCCAGGATGCACTGCAGCAGCTCCTCCGCGGGGGCCTGTCGGCGACGACAGTAGGCCCGGCGGTCCTCCACGAGCGCCGTCGAGTAGGCGAGGTCGATGCCCGTGCGGGCCACAAGCCGCCGCAACGCTTCCTGGAGAGCCACGTCGCGGAGCGCGACGGCGTACGTCTCATTCTGTCCGGCGTCCGAGGACTGCGCGGCGCTCCGATCCGGCACGACGAGGCCCCCCCCAAGCACGAGCGCTCCTGTCAGGAGGACCACCGGCACAGTTCCGCCGCGTCGGCGCAGGAGAAGCAGAACGGACCGGGCAAGGCGCACCATGTCGTCAGTCGCGGATGAGTTCGTACCCCCGGCTCGTCTCTCGATAGGTGAGGCCCTGAATCACGCAGATGTCGCGGAGCACAGGCACGAGCTGGGCATTCTCGGGAGAGTAGTGCAGGGTCATCGGCTCGGTGTCGGCGGCGGGCACGCGGAGCCGAAGCGGCACGCCGAACCGGCGCTCCAGTTCACGGAGGACGGTCGGGAGCGGCGCATCCGCGATGGCGAAGCCCCCCTCCCGCCACGCCTGCACGTACTTGAGGTTCACCGTCGTCGGCGACGAGGGAACGCTGGTGCCCACCGCGCGGCTCGTTTGCCCGGCCTCGGACAGCGTAACGCTCCCGCCGCCCTCCCGGTTCGACGCAGAGCGGGAGCGGAGGCGGACGCGGCCCGAGGTGACCGTCACTGCCGTCGTCGGGGGGCCGTCGTCCGTCAGCGTCCGGACGTTGAACGACGTGCCGAGCACCTCGACCTGCGCGTTTGGCGTCTCCACCCGGAACGACCGGTCGCCCTCGACGACCGAAAAGAACGCCTCTCCGTCTAGCCGTACTCGGCGCCGGGTGGGGCCGAGGACGGGGACGGCCCGAAAGCCGCGGGCGTACGAGAGGGTCGTGGCCCCGTTCAGCTCCACCGTCGAGCCGTCCGGCAGCGTGACGGTGGTCCGCTCGCCCGCCGTCGTCGTTACGGAGACGGGCTGGCTCCACCACCACGCGCCGAGGCCCACTGCGCAGAGCGCCAGCACCGCCATCGCCAGTGCAGTCCATCGCACACGGGTCGATGCGCTTCGCTCAGCGGGGCGGGCCGGACGGTCGTTGGTCGAGTGGGCGGGGGCCTCCTGCACGTCGTTCGTTTCTTCAACGTCCAGGTCGAGACGGTCCGACAACTGGTTCCACGCGTCGTCCACGTCGTAGGATGGGGCCTGCGCGTCGTCGGTCCGGTGCAGGGCGGCCCAGATGCGCTCGTAGTCGCGCGCCGCCTCGTCATCGGGCGGGCGCAAAGCGTCGGGCAGCGGCGGCACGTCGTTGTCCATGAGACTCAGAGGCCGGGAAGAGTGCGTGAGAACAGGAATTATGCCGAGCAGCGAGATCCCAACAATGAAAAGTTCATTCCAGAGCAGTTGCCGTTTGCCCTCTCAGTCCATCCGACTGATTGCACGATCGAAAAGGCCTGCTCCGTCCTCCAGTTGGGGGGGCCAGTTGGGCTTGGCTCAACATGGACGGGGCGAGCAAAGCGACTCACGAAGTAAGAGGTCAGGGCCACGGGCCTTCCAATCAGGGGAACTTGCCAGGCCTCAAATCGACCGCACAGCTCTACGTTGCTTCCAGGTTCCATTGCGCGTTCCAATCCTATCCGTCGATGTAAGGACGACCTGCGGGTCGTCCCCGTGTCGGTATGTGCAACCGAAATCGGTCTGGTGGCAACCATCTAACGCAGCAGTTCGCCGTCGGAAATCACGAAAGGAGGTCGGGGCGATGCTCGCGCAGGCGCTCCCGCAGGTACTGTAGGGCGCGGGTAATGTGGTTGTTCACGGTGCTCGGCGCAATGTCCATGACATCGGCCACCTCCTCGTGGCTCAGGTTCTTCCGTCGGCACAGCGTGAGGGCTTCGCGCTGCCGGTCCGGAAGATCGTCGATCCACTGGTGGAGCAGGTCGGCGAGCAGGTCGGCGTCGAGGGACTGATCGGGGGCCGGTGGCGACCCGTGGGCGTCCTTGTCCAGCTGCTCGCGGTTGTCACGGCGCGTGCGCTCGTTGCGCTGCTGGTTATAGACCCGGTTGCGCGCCATCCGGAAGACGTAGGCCGGGAGCGCGTCGACCGTTTCTAGACGCTCCCGCACCGACCACAGCTTCGCAAACGTGTCCTGCGTCAGGTCGTGGGCAAGCGCCTCGTCCTGCACCATGCTGCGCACGTACCGGAAGACCGGTTCGGAGAGGCGCCGGAAAATCTTCTCGAACGCCGCGGCGTCGGACGCGGCCAGACGTTCACGCAAGGCGTCCATCGGCGGCGCCGACGATTCGGCCCCGGCCCCTCCGCCCAAACCATGGCTGTTGGCAACCGTCGGCTCGCTCATGGACGCAACAGTGTGTGGGGAAAGCACCGACAATACGCGCCCGTCGCCGGGAGAGTTGTCCCCGGCCGACCAGCGGCCCGCGGGCCGCGCCGGGCGCGGGCCCGGGCGCATCGAGGCGCCGGCCCGTCGCCCCGGTGACGGAGCAGACGAACCCGGCGCCCGGGGTCAATTGTTCAGCGTGCAGGGCAGTTCGGGACAATCGCTCAGTTGCTGGGCGGCATGAGCACCCCGTCGATGCCGTGGATGACGCCATTCTCGATCGCCACGTTGGGGGCGGCCACGGTGGACTCATTTACGGTGACGGCGCCGCTGCTCCGCTGGACCGTCACGTTCGATCCCTCCAGCGTGGGCACGTCCGTCGCCGAGGTGGGCACGTCCGCGGCGAAGAACACGTCGTCTAGGACGTGATACTGGAGGATGGCCCCAGCGTTGGAGGGGACCTCATTGTCGTCGATCTGGTCGTTGTCGTTCTGGTCGAGGGCGGCCAGGAAGGCCTGGTTGGTGGGGGCAAAGACGGTGAGTCCGTCTTCCCCATCGGGCCCGGGTCCGCGGAGGGCACTGGCCAGGTTGGCGCGGCCCACGAGGTCGGCCAGGATGCTAAACTGCGGCGCCAGCACCGCCCGGTCGACGGCATCAACCGTTTCGAGCAGCACTCCGTCCACGAGGTGCACCACCCCATTTGACGCCTCCAGGTTCACCGTGGTAACCGCGGCGGCGTTTACCTGAATGGCATTCCCGTCCACGCTGAACGTGAGCGATCCGCCTTCCACGGTCTGGACCGTCTGGTCGTCCTGAATGTCCCCGGCCCGGATGGTCTGCCCGGCGACGACGTGGTAGGTGAGTACCTCGTCCAGGAGATCGCTGTTCGACGTGAGCTCGCCCGCGTCAATGTTCTGGAACGCGCTGTTGACCGGCGCGAAGACGGTAAACGACTGGTCTTCGTTGTTCAGGGTCTCGTCGAGGCCAGCTTGTTGCAGGGCGCTGGTGAGCGTGCTCAGGTTGTCTTGGCTAGCGGACAGTTCGGGAATGGTCGGCGTGTCGGCGCCCCCGCCGTTGCTGTCACACCCGCCAAGGACGAGTGCGCAGGCGAGGAGGCCAATGAATAGGAATGAGCCCCGACGATGCGGGGAGGAACCGAAGGCGATGCTCATGGGAGCGGTCGTTGTTGCTGAGAGAAAACAGGCGTACGCTCGCCGATCTCGACGAACGTGCACCCACACGACACGACCACTCCCGGTTGTACCCACCTCCGACTGCAACGACATTGTAACCCAGTAGTGAGGACAGACGGTGCTTGCGGCCCCGGATCGGGCCGAGCCTCCGGTACTCGATCCCGCCCGCGCCCCCTCCGGGGCCTGTCCAACAGGAGGAAGTAGTCCTGGGCTGCGCCGTTGCCGGCCCCCCGTGACTCGTGCGCTCATACGGCGCTCGGCTTTGCATCCGCTGGACGAGGGGGGCGTCCCAGGAGAAGGACCCGAGGTCGCCGCGCTCCACCTCGAGGACGTCGGGAGGGAGCAGGGTGCGCACGTCGTTCTCGGCGACCGGAAGCCCGGCGTCGGAGCGCAGTGTTCGAGTACACCCAGGGTGCGTTGGGCACCGCAAGAGCCACGGATCGCTCCTCTTGGCCCCACTGGGGGCCGAGAGAGCGGGTCGCTTCAGGATGGGGAAATGAATCCCAGTCGTCGGGGAAGAATCGACAATTCAGGCCGTGCGCAACGACGCTGGCAGGCCGGTCCGCACGGCGGCCACCGGATCGGAGCCAATCTCGGGAATGATCGACGCGGC
>CAZMDV010000016.1:0-17763 GCA_964564875.1 uncultured Salinivenus sp. | reverse complement strand
TCGTGGTGGCTCTCCCCGACGGCATCGGGGCGACGCTCGTCGAGAATATCACAAACCTGCCGGACGACCGCAATGTTTTGCTTCTCGCAGTTCCCGCCGATATTGTACGTCTCGCCCACCGCCCCGTCGCGAAGCACCCGCAGCAGGGCGCGGACGTGATCCGCCACGAAGAGCCAGTCGCGCACGTTCTCGCCGGTGCCGTAGACCGGAAGAGGCTCGCCGTCGAGGGCGTTGAGAATCACGACCGGAATCAGCTTCTCCGGGTGCTGGTACGGGCCGTAGTTGTTCGAGCAGTTCGTGATGAGGATCGGCAGGTCGTAGGTGCGGTGCCAGGCGCGCACCAGATGGTCGGCCCCGGCCTTGCTGGCGGAGTAGGGCGAACTGGGGTCGTAGGGCGTCTCTTCGGTAAACGCGCCCGTCTCGCCGAGTTCGCCGTAGACCTCGTCGGTGGAGACGTGAAGGAAGCGGAAGCCGTCCGGCTGGCCCTGCTCCTCCCAGTAGGTACGCGCCGCCTCCAAGAGGACCTGCGTGCCCACCACGTTCGTCTGGACGAAGGCCGCCGGCCCGTCGATGGAGCGGTCCACGTGCGACTCGGCCGCAAGGTGGAGCACGCCGTCCGGCTCGTACTCCTCGAACAGCCGATGCATGGCCGGGGCATCGGTAATGTCCGACTGTTCGAAGTGGTGGCGCGGATGGCCGGCCACCGGCGCGAGGTTTTCGCGGTGCCCGGCGTAGGTGAGCGTGTCGACGGTGACGACGGTGGCCTCAGTTTCTTCAATGAGGTGGCGCACCACCGCCGAGCCGATGAAGCCAGCGCCGCCGGTGACGAGTAGGGTGTCGTTCATGGGACTATTTCGGATCCGTCGTCTCGCATATCTGATGACCTTCAGTTCTCTCCGAGGTGAACCTCTACCCACTCCAGGACGCCCTCGGCGATGTTCGCGGCCCGTTGGTGATCCTCTTCGGTCACGGGACCATCCAGCCCGGGAGAGAGGGTGAATACAGCGCAACGCGTGAGGTGCCCTGCGTCCCTCACCTCATCGGGTACGGGCTGCCCTTCCTCCTGAAGCAGAGTGACCGGTCGAGTCACGTCGCGCATGTAGGGAAAGTCGATGCCAGGTCCTCGAGGGCCTTCTCAGCGGCTTGTTCGGCATCGAAGCAGAGACCCAGGCACACATTCGGAAGCCGATGCCGTGCCCGGATCAGGGTGCTCCGGGCTCAACCCATCCAGGCCCGCGAATCGTCAGGAGGATGGCATTCCCCGCTTGGCACGATACACCTCTCGGCCTTCGTTCACAGCTGTCGAGATGACCACCGAACGGGTGTCGCGATACTCTTCGACTACTCCCGGGGTCATGACAAGCATATCCGCGGCCGGTCCCACGCCGATGAGGTTCGTATAGCTCCTCCACAAGATGTTCTTGAGAGACCTCTCCGTCTTCTTTTGCCACCAAGAGATCGAAATCGCTGTGCGGACCTACCTCGTCGCGGGCGGCCGTCCCAACCAGAAGGATGCGCCCCAGATCAACCGCCTCCACGATGCGCTCGATGATGGTGTCGAGGACTGGCGACTCCATGAGGGACCGGCGATGATTGGAAAGGCCAGGCTGTCTCACCCAGCGGAGCTCATCCGGTCGACGGTGTTGGCAGCGGCGCGAAGATCTTCGAAGACGAGTTCAGCGGTGTCGGGCAACCAATTCATCACCCATGATGCGAGGTACAATCATCTTGCCCCGATGACGGCGGACCATGGACGGCGGACCGCTGAAAAGCGCCTTTCTTCCGCGGTCTGCGGCCTGCAGTCGGCCGTCTCGTTGACAACACCACGCAGGCCCCAAACAGCACGACGCGATTAGCGCCGTAGGTCCGCCGAAGATACGCCGTGACTCGTCGAGCGGCCCTGCGCGCTTCCGGGGAAGATCCTCGTCCGTCGCAGCCAGTGTCTCTCGGCTACACGACGCCTCGTGCTTCGAGAACCTCCAGGATCTGATCGACACAAGTTTCCACGTCGTCCTCGTCGGTGCGAACCACCACGTCTGGATCCTCGGGCTCCTCATAAGGCGCCGACACACCGGTGAAGTTGGCAATCTCCCCGCGCTCGGCCTTTGCGTAAAGTCCCTTCGTGTCGCGCTCCTTGCACACCTCCAGCGGGCAGTCGACGTGCACCTCCAAGAACCGGTCGCGAACGTCCTCCGGCAGGAGCCCCCTCGCCTGGTCCCGATCCTCCTGGTAGGGCGAGACGAACGAGCAGAGCGTCACGTTGCCCTGCTCGAAGAAGAGGCGGGCCACTTCGCCAACGCGCCGGATGTTCTCCTTGCGGTCCGCCGGGCTAAAGCCGAGGTCACCACTTAAGCCGTGCCGCACGTTGTCGCCGTCCAGCATCATCGTCTGGATCTCTTCCTCGAAGAGGCGTTCCTCCACGGCCTTCGCGATCGTGGACTTGCCGGCGCCGGAGAGGCCCGTGAGCCACACGACCGCGGCCTTGTGGTCGTTTTGTGTCTCGCGCTCCTCACGCGGAATTGAGAGGCCCTCCCACGTCACGTTTGGCGAGGTGTCCTGCTCGGTGCGGGTCTGCGGTTCGCTCTCTTCACCGAAGGGCGCCACGTCCTCGGCCACGCCCCGAATCATCCCCGCCGCCACCGTCTGGTTGGTGTCCGGATCGATGAGAATGAAGCTGCCCGTCGCCCGGTTGATTTTGTAGGGATCGACGAACAGGGGATCGGCCGTTTCCAGCTCCACGCGCCCGATGTCGTTGAGCCCAAAAGTGTCGGCCTCCTCGCGGTGGAAGGTCTCCACGTTGGTCCGGTACACGACCTTCGACACGTAAGCCTGCGTCCGGCGAGTGGTGTGCTGCAGGACGTAGGGGCGGTCCTGGCGCATCGCCTCCTCGTTCATCCAGCAGAGGTCCGCGTCGAGCTGCCGGGTGACGTCCGGCTTGTTGCGGCTCCGCACGATCATCGAGCCGCGGCTCACGTCAATCTCGTCCTCCAGCGTCACGACCACCGAGTCGCCCGGCCCCGCTTCCTCCAGGTCCCCGTCCAGGGTCGTGACCGTATCGACCTCGGAGGAGCGGTTCGACGGCAGGACCACCACCTGCTCCCCGGGCCGAATCTTGCCGGAGGCCACCTGTCCGGCGAAGCCCCGAAAGTCCTGGTGGGGCCGGATCGTTGTCTGCACCGGAAACCGGAAGTCGACCTGATTGCGATTGGCCTCGGGCCGCACCGTCTCAAGCCGATGCAGCAGGGTCGAGCCTCCATACCAGGGCATATTGTCGGAGTGGTGGACCACGTTGTCTCCCTTCAGGGCCGAGATGGGGACAAACGTGATGTCCTGAACGTCCAGATTTTCGGCGAAGTCCTTGTACTCGGCCACGATCTCGCGGAAGCGCGCCTCGCTGTAGCCGACCAGATCCATCTTGTTGACGGCCACGATGACGTGGGGGATCTGGAGGAGCGACGTGATGAAGCCGTGCCGACGGGTCTGCTCCAGCACCCCGTTCCGGGCGTCGATCAGCTCCACGGCCAGCTCCGCCGTCGAGGCGCCGGTCACCATGTTGCGGGTGTACTGCTCGTGGCCCGGCGTGTCGGCGATAATAAACTTCCGGTTTGGGGTCGAGAAGTAGCGGTACGCCACGTCGATCGTGATGCCCTGCTCCCGCTCGGCCCGCAGGCCGTCGGTCAAGAGCGCCAGCTCCAGCTCCTCGTCGTCCCGCTGGGTGTTGCGCTCGATCTCCTCCAGCTTGTCCTCAAAGATCTGCTGGGTGTCGTACATGAGCCGCCCGATGAGCGTGCTCTTGCCGTCATCGACGCTTCCGGCGGTGGTAAATCGCAAGACGTCCATGTCTCGAGTTTCCAGCTGCTGGGTCTCCATCAGATCAGTGTCGGGTTTCGAGTTGCGAATGTCGAATTGTGTAGAGCGTAAGTGAGCGCGAATGCCGAGCACCAAGCCCATTCGAACCTCGACATTCGCCACTCGAAATTGGCTAGAAATAGCCCTCGCGCTTGCGATCCTCCATCGCGGCCTCCGCGCGCTTGTCGTCCGCCCGTGCGCCCCGCTCGGCCTGCTGCGTGGTGGCCACCTCGGCGATCACCTCGTCGAGCGTCGTGGCCGTCGACTCGACCGCCCCGGTGCAGGTCATGTCCCCAATCGTGCGGAAGCGCACCATCTTCTCCACGTAGTACTCTCCCTCGCGGAGCTCATTATATGGGGACTTCGGAAGCAGCACGCCGTCCCGCTCGAACATTGTCCGCTCGTGGGCCAGGTACAGGCTCGGAATCTCCACCCCCTCCTGCTTAATGTACTGCCACACGTCCAGCTCCGTCCAGTTGCTGAGGGGAAAAACCCGGAAGTGCTCGCCCTGCCCGCTCCGGCCGTTGTACAAGTTCCACAGCTCGGGCCGCTGGTTCTTCGGGTCCCAGTTGCCAAATCGGTCCCGGTGGGAGAAGAAGCGCTCCTTGGCCCGGGCCTTTTCCTCGTCGCGGCGGGCCCCGCCGAGGGCCGCGTCGAAGCCGTATTCCTCAATCGTGTCGAGCAGCGTAACGATCTGGAGCTTGTTGCGGCTCGCGTCGGGGCCCTGCTCCTCCTTCGCCCGGCCCGACTCGATTGTCTCCTCGACGCTTCCTACAATCAAGTCCAGGTCGTGCTTCTCCATCAGGGCGTCCCGGAATTCGATGGTCTCCGGAAAGTTGTGACCCGTGTCCACGTGCAGAATCGGAAACGGCACCTTCGCCGGGTAGAAGGCCTTTCGGGCCAAGTGGATCATGGTCAGCGAGTCCTTCCCGCCGCTGAACATCAGGACCGGATTGTCGAACTGGGCTACGGTCTCCCGAATCACGTGGATGGCCTCCGATTCTAGCCAGTCGAGATGCTCGGACGTGTCGGTAGGAACGGTCATGGGTGGCAGTCGAAACTTCTGAAAGGTCTATCGCAACGAGAGCCCCAAAAAAGTCCCAAAAACCATGCGAGCGATAAAGGGCTGGCGCACGCGGCCCAGCAATCGGCCCTTGCTCCTTCAATTCCTGCCTTCCAGGGGCCCGACGCCGAACACCCGGCCACGCAAACAGGAATGGCCATCGGTGATGAACGCCAGAGATGCGCGACAAAGAGAAGAGCTGGCCTCGCACGATTGGACTGAAGCCCTAGTGAACGTCGGGAACGGTATTGAAAAATGCAACGCCTGTTTCTCAGCATTGGAGATTCTTTTCCGGGGGACAGGGCCCCACTCCCCCGGTTTGTTGTTTTTCATGTAATCTATTCGGCCTCCTCGATCGATTTCCACTTCTCCTGGTTCCTGATTACCTTCACTTCAGGTGGTTGAACAATCCTCTTCTCGCTCTCCGGCTGTCCCTCTTTTGCCCATGCCGTCTCGCTCTTCTGTCCCGAGCAGTGCCTCCACCGCCGCGGAGGACACCCCTATTCCCCTTGCCCAACCGAGCATGACTGAGCACGAGCGGGAGCGCGTGCTGGACGTTCTGCACTCGGAGCGCCTGTCCCGCGGCCCGTATCTCGACGCCTTCGAAGAGGCGATGGCGCAACGGTGCGGCACGGAGCACGCCGTCGCGGTAAGCAGCGGAACGGGGGCGCTGCACTGCATCGTGTCGGCCCTCGACCTGTCCCCCGGCGCCGAGGTACTCACGACGCCGTTTAGCTTCGTCGCGTCGTCGAACGTGCTGTTGTACGAGGACCTTCACCCCCGCTTCGTCGACATTGATCCGGCGACTTACAATCTCGACGTGGACCGTGTGGCGGACGCCATCACGCCCGAGACCGAAGCCATCCTTGGGGTCGACGTGTTTGGCGTGCCGGCCGACTGGCCTGCCCTCACGGCCCTGGCCAACGAGCACGACCTTGTGCTCATTGACGATGCTTGTGAGGCCCTCGGGGCGTCGGCGGGGGGACGCACGATCGGCGGATGGGGCGACGCCGCGAGCTTTGGGTTTTACCCGAACAAGCAGATCACCACGGGCGAGGGGGGCTGCATCACGACCGACGACGCGTCCCTGGCGCGCCGTTGCCGGTCGCTGCGCAATCAGGGCCGGTCCCCGCAGCCGTCGGGCCGCATGCGCCACGACCGGCTCGGGTACAATTACCGCCTTGACGAGATGTCGGCGGCGCTCGGGTGTGCCCAGCTAGACCGGCTCGACACGCTCCTCGACCGCCGCGCGGCCGTCGCGGCCCTGTACCGGGAGGCGCTCGCGCCGTTGGCCGACGACGTCGTCCTACCCACCCGTCCCACGGGGGCCGAGCGAAGCTGGTTCGTGTATGTCATCCGCCTGCGCGACCACTTTGCCGAGGACGCGCGCGACCAGCTCATGGACCACCTCCAGGCGGAGGGCATTGGGTGCGCGCCGTACTTTCCTGCCATCCACCTGCAGCCGTACTACCGCGATCGGTTCGGCTTCGCCCCGGGCGACGTTCCGGTGTGCGAAAAGGTGGCGGCGCGGACGCTGGCCCTTCCGTTCTACGGCGACATGACCCGCGAGGCGGTCGACCGCGTGACCCGCGAACTCAAAGAGGAACTCCCGTCCCTGCCCCGCCGGTAGCCCCGATGGCCGCGTCCTCCTGCTCCCACCCCCCAACCAAGCGCGCCCTCGACCTCGTGGGGGCGAGCCTGCTCCTGCTGGGACTGGCGCCCCTGTTCGGCCTCGTGGCCCTCTGCATCTGGCTCGACGACGGACGGCCGCTCCTCTTCACGCAGGCCCGAGCCGGGTGCCGGGGAGAACCGTTCCGCATCTTCAAATTTCGCACGCTGACGCACGAGCCGGACGACCCGACGCGCCCATCGGCCTACACGATCCGAACCGGCGACGTGCTCCGGCGCTGGGCCCTGGACGAGCTGCCGCAGCTATGGAACGTCCTGCGCGGCGAGATGAGTCTCGTGGGCCCCCGTCCCACACTGCCCGAGCAGGTGGAGCAGTACGGGCCACATGAGCGGACGCGTCTGCGGGTGCCCCCTGGGATCACCGGCTGGGCACAGATCCACGGGCGCAACGCGCTCTCGTGGCCGGAGCGGATCGACCTGGACGTGTGGTACGTGCAGAATCGCAGCCTCCTGCTCGATCTGCGCATCCTTCTCTATACCCCGCTCATCGTGCTCTCCGGCACAGGTGTGGAAGGAGAGGATGGACGAAATCCCGCCTTTTCGCCGCCCGACGACTCCTCCCCCTCAGCCTCCCCCACATGAACGTACTGCTCACGAGTGCGGGCCGCCGCACGTCTCTCCTCCAGTATTTCCAAGATTGCGCCCACCGGCGAGGCGGACGGATCTGGGCCGGGGACCTCGACCCCCTCGCCCCAGCGCTCCAGGTGGCCGACGAGGCGGTGATTCTTCCCCCGATCGACGCGGAGGCGTACCGAGCGACGCTTCTCGATCTTGTTCGAGAGCACGAGATCGACCTCCTCGTGCCCCTCATCGATCCGGGCCTGCACCCGCTCGCCGCGGCTCGTGACGCCTTCGCAGAGGCGGGATGCCGAGCCCTGGTGTCCGAGTCTTCGCTCCTCGACGTCGTGCTGGACAAATGGACGACCGTACGGCACTTTTCGGCGCTGGGAATTCGCACTCCCGAGTCGTGGCTCCCTGAGTCGTCGGGGCTCGACACGTGGCCGGATCCGGTCTTTGTCAAGCCCCGCCGCGGGAGTGCGAGCACATCGGCCCGGCGTGTGGCCCGCAATGAGGTGTCGCACGTGCTGACCGAGATCGACGAGCCTATCGTCCAGGAGGTGGTGGAGGCGCCCGAGATTACTGTCGACGCACTGTTTGACGCTGAGGGCTCCCTCCTGCACTACGTTCCGCGGCGGCGTGTCCGCACGATGGCGGGCGAGTCGATCCAGGGCCGGACGCTCCCTGATTCGGAGATTGGGACATGGCTGCGGCCCGTCCTCCGGGAGGTCGGGCACCTTGGGGCCCGCGGCCCCATTACCCTCCAAGCATTCTTGACGAAGCCGGAGCCGACGCTCTCCGAAATCAACGCGCGGTTCGGTGGGGGCTTTCCGCTCGCCCAGGCCGCCGGGGGACACTATCCGGAATGGATCATGCAGATGTGTACAGGTGAATCCGTGGCGCCTTGCCTCGGAGACTACGAGGAAGACCTCTGCATGACCCGGGCATACACAGAATGGTTTGTCGAGAACAGTGCGCTGAAGGAGTCCCCTGAAGGCCTGGGCACCTCCGACGCCTGACGTGTTGAATCATACTGGTGCTACTCACCCCCCCCGCGCCCACTGTGAAAATCGCCGTCTTCCTCCAGTACTACCACACCCCGGACTGCCCCACCGCGGCGCGTCCCTACGCGTTGGTGGAACGGCTGGGCCGAGACCACGACGTGACGGTGATTACGACCCAGGCCTGGGAGGAGAAGCGGCAGGCACACCGGTTTCCGTGGGCCCCCCCGGGCGTCGACCTCGTGCGGTTCGACGTGCCCTACGACAACACCATGTCGGCCCCGCGGCGACTCGTCGCATTTCTGCAATACACCATCCGGGCCGTTCGGTACGGACTGCAGATGCCACGGCCCGACCTCATCCTCGGCTCGTCGACCCCACTGACGGCCGCGGCCGCCGCGGCGACGGTAGCTCAACTGCGAGACATTCCGTGGCTCTTCGAGGTGCGCGACCTGTGGCCCGAATTCCCCATTCAGATGGGCGCGGTGCCGGACGTCGGCCTTCACGGCCTGCTGCGGGGGGGAGAGGCGGCGCTGTACCGCAGTGCAACACAGATCGTAACGCTGTCCCCAGACATGGAGCGGCACGTCCGCGTCCGGGCCCCAGAGGCGTCCGTGACGACAATCGAGTACGGGGCCGACTTCGACCTCATCGATGCGATTGGACCGAAGGAACGGGCCGAGATCAAAGACCGATTTGACCTGAACCGCCGTTTCCTCGTACTTTACGCGGGCTCGTTTGGGCGGGCCAATGCGATCCCTACGCTCCTCGACGCTGCCCAGCGGCTCACTGCCGAGCACTCGGATGTGATCGCCGCTTTCGCCGGACAGGGTTACCAGGAGCCAGCGGTGGCGCAGACCGCCCGCCGATGCGAGGCAATCCGGCAGTTTCCCTCCCTTCCCTACCCCGACACGCTTGCTCTCTTCGAACTCGCCGACCTATCGCTCGTCTCGTTCATCGATCGGCCCGTACTAGCATCGAACTCCCCGGGCAAATTTTTTGACAGTCTCGCGACAGGAACCCCTGTTGTGGTGACGAACCCTGGCTGGACGAAGCGGTTTGTAGAGCGGCACACATGTGGATGGTTCGTTCCACCCGAATCGCCCGCGGCCCTGGCGGAGTGTCTCCGGAAGGTGCTTGCCTCACCCGACGTCCTCGCCACAGCGGGCCGGAATGCACGGGCAGAGGCTCAAAAACGCTTCGCGCGGGCCGAACTCCTGGACCGGTACGCGACGCTCGTGGAACGGGGGGACGAGACCAGGTCGAATGATCCGTAGTGAAAGATGGGGACATCCCGCCGCCTACGTGTTATTGAGAGTCAGGTCCCTGCGCGAAATAAGGGCACAAACGGCAGCCCGGCGCAGGACGCGCTTGCGAATCGTATCTCTTCGCATCTTTAGTGTCCAAATCCTCCGAGCTATGACGTCCCCCCTTCCCGATTCGGAGAGTTCCTCTGTCTGGATGTGGCTTCGTGGTCGGGTTCCGCTTCTGCTCGCCCTTCCGGACCTGCTGGTCCTGTATGGCGGTCTTCTCCTCGGCTACCGAATCCGCTTTGGGGAGTGGGTTCTTCCCCACACCACAGAGTGGGGCATTGCGTCCCTGCTCGTCCTGGGGGTCTACGGGGCCGCGCTGGTGGCGAGCGGTGTATACCGCCTGTCGCCCCGGCTGATGCACCTGTCCGAGTTCATGCGCGTGGGGACGTGGCTGATCGGAGCGTGGGGACTCTCGATTCCGCTTACCTACGCGGTAGATCCCGCCGACGTGCCCCCTCGCGGCGTGATGGCCGTATTGGGTCTCGTGGCCCTGGTCGGCATCCTGAGCGTCCGGGCGGGAGCGCGCCGCCTGCTGGAGCACCTGTCGACCTCGCCCGACGAGCCAGCCTCCGGGATGGCCTCGACAACCCTGCGACTGGACGACCTTGTGCCCCGCGACCCGGTCGAGATCGATCGCTCGGCCCTGCGCAATTTTCTCTCTGACCGCACCGTCCTCGTGACCGGGGCGGGCGGGTCGATCGGGTCGGAACTGAGTCGCCAGCTCGTCTCGCTCGATCCGTTTCGGCTCGTGTTCGTGGACGTTAGCGAGCGTAACCTGTACCGGCTTGAGACCTCCCTACGCACGGAACGCTACGACGGGGACCTGGAGTTTTGTATCGCCGACGTGCGCGACTCCTCCCTCATGGACGACCTCTTCGCCAGCCACCAGCCCGACGTGGTGCTCCACACGGCGGCCTATAAGCACGTCCCGCTGATGGAGCGCCACCCCGCCGAGGCCTTCCGCAACAATACCGAAGCGTCGGTCAACCTCCTGACTCTCTGTGAGCAGCACGACGTCGACCAGTTCGTCTTTGTCTCGACCGACAAGGCGGTAAGCCCGGCGAGCGTGCTCGGGGCCACCAAGCAGCTGTCGGAGTGGTACGTGCGCACCGGAACGGGCGCCACACAGTGCACGACGGTGCGCTTCGGCAACGTCTTCGGGACGCAGGGAAGCGTAGTGCCCCGGTTTGAGAAAAGGCTCGCGGCGGGCGAGCCCCTGCCCGTCACGCACCCGGACATGGAACGCTACTTCATGAGCCCGGAGGAGGCCTGCGGCCTAATCCTGCAAACACTCCTCCTGGAGGCCTACCCCACCTACATCTTCCGGATGGGCGACCCCATCCGCATCCAGTGGCTGGCGGAGCGTCTCATTGAGCACTGGTACCCGCACGTCGACCCGGAGACGATGATCGAGTACGTTGGGCGTCGTCCGGGCGAGAAGATGAGCGAGCAGCTCCTGGAGGCGGACGAGACGGGACACCCTACCGACCACCCGAGCATCCTGGGGCTCGACGGGTCCATGCCCTACACCCGCGCTGAGCTCGACGCGCACCTCCGACGGCTCCGGTCGGTCTCCGCCCCCACGCGCGAGTCCCGGGAGCAACTGCGGAAGCTGCTGCTCGACACGCGTCCCGACGAGCGCGAGACGGCGGATGCTCCATCGCCGGATCGTTCCTCTATCGAACTGTGAGGCGTGATGCGTGGTCGAGCATCTTCGATCGCCCCTCACACGCATCACGCCTCACGATTCAACCGCCCCATGCACGTCCTGGTGGTTCCGTCCTGGTACCCGACCACCGAGGCCCCCCTGCGTGGGATCTACTTTGCCGAACAGGCGCGCTGTCTCGACGACCACGGCATGACGGTGGGGGTCGTCTATCCCGAGCAGCAGAGCCTGCGCCGGCTCTCCTGGGAGGCCCTTCGAGAAAAACACTTTCAGACCGCGTGGACGAATGACCACGACATTTCCACGCTGCGCCGCTACGGCTGGAACGTGTGGTGGCGCTTTCCGCCTGGGATGCGCCTCCGCGTCCGGAGTGCCGTTCGCCTCGCTCACCAGTACGTGGACCGGCACGGCGTCCCCGACATCATCCACGCCCACAGCGCCCGCTGGGCTGGGGCCGCTGCGGCGCGATTGAGTGACGCCCTCGCTGTTCCCTACGTCCTAACAGAACATTTCAGCGGTTTTCAGCGTGAGGAAGTCGTTTCCTGGCGCTGGCCTCTCGTCGAGACGGGCTTCCGGCATGCCCACGGCATCGCGGCCGTCAGCTCCGTCCTCAGAGACACCATTGCGGCCCAGGGACTCGCCGCGTTTGAGGACGTGGCCGTGCACCCCAATCTCGTTCGCACCGCCCTGTTTGCCCTCCCGCCCGCCGGGCGCCCTTCGCCTCCCCCGTTCCGCTTTGTAACGGTTGCTCACTTAAACCCTCGAAAAAACATTGGCGGCCTGCTGGAGGCCTTCGCTCAGGCCTTTGCCGGGTCGGACGCGACCTCGCTTACCGTAGTCGGGGACGGCCCAGAGCGGACGGCCCTGGAGCAGCGGGCCCGTGAACTCGGCGTAGCAGCACAGGTCACGTTTTCCGGATCGCTGGACCGGGAGGAGGTACGAGAGGCCCTCTGGAACGCTCATGCCTTTGCTCTTTCGAGCCACCACGAGACGTTCGGCGTGGTGCTCGTTGAGGCGATGGCGACGGGCCTGCCCGTCGTGGCCACCCGGTGCGGCGGCCCCGAAGACATCGTGACCGACGAGACGGGCCGCCTCGTGCCGACGAACGACCCAGACGCCCTGGCCGAGGCCCTCCGGGCGGTGCAGGACCAGTGGGCGTCCTACGACCCGGACCGCATTCGGGCCTACGTGCTCGACGAGTACGGGCCGGAACCTTTCGTTCGGCGCACGCGATCATTCTACCGCCGAGCCCAGGCCGCCCGACTGGATTGATCCCTTCCCCCTGCGTCGTCCCCCTGGCCTTCTGTGCTCTCGACGCATCTGCCTACTTCTATGAACGATCTTCCCCTTCCATTCTGGATCGCCCTCGTGTGTGGGCTGGCGCTCCTGCCCCCTGCCTCGGCCTCCGCCCAGTCCGGAGGCTACGACGCCTCGTGGTACGATCCCGAGGCCCCGCACGTCCAGATTGGAGTTACCAGCGACGGGGTGTATCGCGTAGCGGCCAGTGCGCTTCAGGACGCGCTTCCGGACGGAACGGCACTGGCCGACATCCCTCCAGAAACGATCCGTCTAATCGAGAATGGAGAGGAGATCCCGATTCAGCTTGAAGGCACCGGAGATGGGTCGCTCGACCCCTCGGATACAATCACGTTCATTGGGCAGCGGAACCGGGGTGCGGACGAGGTCTGGGCCTACAACTACGACGAATCGGCGCAGAGCAGCACCGACCGAAGCCTCTACAGCGACACGACCTACTACTGGATGACCTGGGGGGGCCAGTCCGGCCTCCGGTACGAGAGCGCGTCCGCGGGCTCCCCCTCCACGACGACGGCCCTCCGCGACACGGTCCATGTCGAGAAGGATGAGTACTACTACTTCGGGCGCCCGAGAAAGACGGGAAACCCCCTCTACACCGAGTCGGAGGGTTACTACTGGCGGCGGTTTCGGCACAATGACACGTCTTCCCTCTCGGACACCTACACCCTCCCGGTGGGCCGCCGCACAAGCTCGGAGGCTTCTCTCGACCTCACGCTCCGCTTCGATGCCGAGACGAACTCCTGCCACCGCGTCGAGATCGAGGGCGAACTCCTTCAGGCGGACGGGTCCCTCGCCTTCGAATCCCTCGAGACCGAAGAGTGGAGCAACCAAGAGCGGCGCACCGTCGAGACTTCACTCGCACAAGATCAGGTTCCGGAATCGGGCCTGACGCTGCGCCTCACGTCCTACAACAGCGGGTTCGCGGACGACAACTGTCCCGACCCCGACGAGAACCCCAACTACGTACTGTTCGACTGGGCCGAGGCAGCCTACACGCGGTCGCTGGCGGCCCAAAACAACCAGCAACAGTTCGTGACTCCCACGGCCGACACGACCACCCTCGATCTGATGGGCCATACGGGCGACTCGGTGCACGTCTACAGCCCCGCTCCCGCCCGCCGATACTCGGGCACGCTCGACGGGAACGCGGCGTCCGTGTCCATCGCGCCCCCGATGGCATCAACCCCATATTGGGCCGTGGGAGACATCGGCTACAAGGAGCCCGTCGCCATCCGGCCCGATGCATCGAGCGACTGGTCGAATCCCAACGCCCACGGCGCCGACTATCTTCTCCTCACCACCGAGGCCCTGCTCCCTGCCGCGCAGCAGCTCGCCGACTACCGCCGATCGCACGACGGCTACGACGTGGAGGTGGCCCTGGTGCAGAACGTCTTCGACGAGTTCGACTACGGGCGGCCCACGCCCATCGCCATCCGGCGGTTCGTGCGGGCCACGCAGAAGTGGGACCCGGCCCCGCAGTTTCTCTCCATCTTCGCGGATGCGCAGTATCCCATCCGGGACGGCTCGGTCGACACGATCCATCCCGAGTGGAGCGTCCCCTCCTTCGGCTTCGCCCCCTCGGACGGGTGGTACGCCATGCAGAGCAACGGTCTCGACGATTGGTCGGAGTTCCTCGCCGTGGGCCGCATTCCGGTCCGCTCTGTCGCCCAGGGTGAGTTCTTCGTGGAGAAGCTCGAGACCTACGAGACGGCGCCTCTAGAGCGCTGGCAGAAGCGCATGATGCTCCTGGCCGGGGGCACGAATTCGAGTGAGCAGAATCAGCTCCAGTTCTACTCCAATCGCTGGGGTGGGATTGCGGCGGACACGATGGCAAGCATCGACGGGACCCCGGTGCCCGTGCACACAGGGGCCGATACGGCTCGGTATTACAAGAAGGTGGACGATGCGCTCGACGACACCTTTCAAGACTCGCTCGCCGTCGACCTGAAGCGGGGCGCCGGGTGGATCAACTACTTCGGTCACGCCGCCGCGCAGACGTGGGAAATCGTGACGGATCCGCCGTCGGAGTGGGACAACGCCGGCCGCCTCCCCATCGTCGTCTCTCTAAGTTGTCGCACCGGCTCCTTTGCCGGGGGGCGGTTTGAGGAAAAAAGCGCGCCGTCGCTGGGCGAGCAACTCGTGGTCGGCTCGGTGCGCCCCGACGGAACCCCGCGGGAGGGAGCCCAGAATGGGGGCATCGCCCACTTCGGCGAGTCGGCCTTGGGGACAATCATACCATCGGCCCGTCTCAACGAGGCCCTCGTCCGCCGCGTCTTCGTCGACACGGTGCGGGTGCTCGGCGAGGCCATCCGCTCGGCGAAGGCGGAATTTGAGGCCAACTCCGGCGATCGAAAGTCTCTCCTGCAGTACGGCCTCCTTGGGGACCCGGCCACGAACATGGCTCTTCCCTCCCAGCCCGACCTGCACGTATCCTCGGACCTCATCACGACCGAACCCACGACCCCGGTCCCCTCCGACGAGCTGACTGCGACGGTCCAAATCCAGAACCGCGGCCTCATCCCGTCCGACAGCGTCACGGCTCGCTTCACGTGGGAGCGTCCGGACGGGTCGACCGTCCGCCGAACGCGGCGCCTCGACCGCTTTCGCCTCGAAAAGACACTCTCCTTCTCGTTCTCCCTCGACGAGAGTACTATCGGCACCAATACGTTCCGCGTGCGGGTCGACCCCGAGAACGCCTACGACGAGGTGAACGAGACGAACAACGTGGCCGAGCGGACCCAGGTCGTCTTTGACACTGGCGTCTCCCTCCTTGCCCCGCCCGATTACGGGACCGTTCCGACCGATCGTCCCACCCTCGAGTTCACCATTTCCGGCCAGACGACCGACCGGATCCCGGTGGTGCTCCAGCTCGACACGGTGCCCGACTTCTCCTCCCCGGCCCGCCGGGAGGTGCGGCGCGAGGTTGGCGGCCTGCGCGGCACGTGGGAGCCGTCGGTCCTCTCTGTGGACCAGACCTACTACTGGCGCGCCCGGCTGGCCGACGCCGGCGAGACGACCTGGCGGTCGGCTCGATTTACGGTCGACCCAACCCTCCCCGACCGCTCGTGGCTCCAGCGCGAGCGGCTTTTCTCGGCGAATGGAAACCTCCGCCTCCAGCGCGCCAACCGCTCGTGGGCGTTTGAGGAGTACGGACGCAACGTCCTAACCTTCT
This sequence comes from uncultured Salinivenus sp., assembly GCA_964564875.1. GTDB lineage: Bacteria > Bacteroidota > Rhodothermia > Rhodothermales > Salinibacteraceae > Salinibacter. The sequence continues at coordinate 2,135 of CAZMDV010000016.1, read as the reverse complement.
CCGAACGGGGTCAGGGATCGCGGGTCAACGGCTTCATCATCGACGGCACCGCGCGCTACGAATATCTCCAGTTTGGCTTCGGGGTGCTCGTCCTCGATGGCACCACTGGGGAGGTGCGGGCCAGCGAGTCGTTTCCGACGTACGACCTTCGCGATGACCTTGAGGGCGATGTCGGCGACCAGCAGGAGGCGGTCGATGCCCTCGCGGCGTTCCTTGACGACGTTGCGCGGGAGGGCGACTACGTGTTCGTACGAACTCGGCACTTGGCTCGCAACAGTGGCCCCGCCATTTCGGAAGAGGTGAAGTCACTCTTTCGAAACCTGGGCACCGCGGACATCACTCAAGACCCGCACTCGACGGCCATCGACACCCTGACGTACGACCACGTCTGGGCCCTGAAGGCCCGCAAAGGACAGCCGGACAAGACCGTCGAGCGCGTGTCCCCGCCCTCGGAAGCCGACGAGGTCAACGAGATCAACCTGACTGTGGAGCCCCAGTTCTCGCACGCCTCCGGAACCACGACCTCGTCCCGCATCGGGCCGGCCAGCGAATGGTCGTCGCTCCGGTGGACCGGCGCTGCTCCGGACCCGGAAGACCGCGTGGCACTCGATGTCCTCGCCGCCGATTCGACGGTCCTCATTAACGATCTGACCGGCGCCTCGGGGCAGCGCGACCTTTCTTCGATTGACGCACAGACGCACCCCTACCTTTACCTCCGTGCCACCCTCACGGACTCAACGAATCGTACGGCCCCGCAGCTCGAGCAGTGGAGCGTGTTGCGCACGGGGGTCCCCGAGCTCGTGGTCGATCCCTCCGGCCTCGGCACCCTCCCCGACACGCTTGTGCAGGGCGATCGGGTCGCCCCTTCCCTCCCCGTCGTGAACTTCGGCCCGGTGGCGAGCGAACCGGTCCGCGTGCGCACCATCATTGAGGACGCCTCGAACACAACCACGACCCTGTCGGCCGACACCCTCGCGGCCCTCGCCCCCGATGGCGGACGGGACACGACCTCATTCACACTTACGAGTACAGACTTTCCGGGGAACAACGTGATTACGGCGGAGGCCCGCGCGGACGGCCCACCGGAGCGCCTCCCAAGCAACAATACGAGCGTACGAAACCTCTACGTGGATCCGGATGAGACGCCCCCCTCGATTCGGGTGTTGGCCAACGGCCGTACCCTGCCGGCGACCTCTGAGGACGTACAAAGCCTCCAGGCGCCGCGAATTCCCTTCGTGTCGACCCAGCCAACCTTCGAAATTCGTGTCCAGGACGACAATCCGAATTTCGTGCTCGACGACACGAGCCACGTCGACGTGTACTTAAGGGACGGCCTTCCCGAGCGCGATCCGAGCCTCGGGTCGCTGTTCCGGCGCATCCCCTTCACCAGTGAGGAGCTCGAGTTTATGCCTCCGGACTCCGGCTCCACCGACCCCCTGCGGCTGCGCCTCGAGCCCAACCTTCCTTCTCCAGACTCCTCCACATATACCCTGAAGGTGGAGGCCACAGATACGCAGGGCAACGAGGTGCAGCCGTACCAGGGCAGCTTCCGCACCCGAAAGAAGCAGGTCATCAACGACGTGTACCCCTACCCCAACCCGATGCGCTCTCACACGACGTTTGCTTTCCGGGTAGAGGGCGGCCAGAACGAGACGCTTCAGGACTTTACGATGCGGATCTACACCCTGTCCGGGCGCCTCGTGCGCCAGCTCGACAAGCGCGATCTGGAGGCTCCACTGCGCGTGGGCTGGAACAAGTTGCGTTGGAACGGGCGGGACGAGGACGGAGACCGGGTGGCCACGGGCGTATATCTGTATCGCGTTCGCGTTGAAAGCACCGAGACGACGTTCCGAGGCGATGTTGAAAAGATCAGTGTGATCCGGTGACGCGCCCCCGCTAGCGCTTTTCGTTCAGCCGGCGACGATACAGGTCGACGAGGCGCTCGCCCATCGTCTCCCACCGGTACTTCGGGGCCGCGACGTGGGCATTTTCGGCGCACTGTCGGTACCGCTCCGGGTGGGCCCGCCACGCGTCGAGCACGTCGAGGACGGCCTCCGGCTCGCCCGGCGGCACCACAACGCCGCACTCGTGCCGCTCCACGAAGCGCCGCCACCGCGGAAAGTCCGAGCAGATGA
>CAZMDV010000015.1:0-18465 GCA_964564875.1 uncultured Salinivenus sp. | reverse complement strand
CGGAGCTTCTGGCCGACCTGCTCGATCGGGTGCTCTTCGAGGGCCTCCCGCTCCTCCGTGAGGCGCGGCGCGCCCTGCTCATACTCCTCAATCCACTCGTCGGCAAACTCGCCGGACTGAATTTCGTCGAGAATGTCCTGCATCTCCTCGCGCACCGCGTCGTCGATCACGCGGGGGCCGCGGGTATGATTGCCGTACTCAGCCGTATCGCTCACCGAGTGGTTCATGTACTCGAGCCCGCCCTCGTAGTAGAGGTCGACGATCAGCTTCAGCTCGTGGAGGCACTCAAAGTACGCGAGTTCGGGTGGGTAGCCCGCGTCGACCAGCGTCTCGAAACTGGCCTGGATGAGGGCCTGCGAGCCGCCGCAGAGCACGGCCTGCTCGCCGAAGAGGTCGGTCTCCGTCTCGTCCTTGAAGGTGGTTTCGATCACCCCAGCGTGCGTGCCCCCGATGGCGTCGGCGTAGCTGAGGGCCAAGGCCATCGCGTCGCCGGAGGCGTCCTGGTCGACCGCCGCAAGGCAGGGCACGCCGCTGCCGTCCGCGTAGGTGCGGCGGACCAGGTGGCCGGGCGACTTCGGCGCCACCATGAACACGTCCACCTCCGCGGGCGGCTCGATGCGGTCGTAGTGGATGTTGAAGCCGTGGCCGAAGCCGAGGGCCGTGCCGGGCGTCATGTGCGCCTCGATTTTCTCCTCGTATACGTCCTTCTGGTGCTGGTCGGGGATGAGGAGCATCACCACGTTCCCCCAGGCGGCGGCCTCGTCGACGTCGGTAACCGTGAGGCCCTGGTCTTCGGCCTTCGAGCGAGAAGACGAACCGGGGCGCAGACCCACGGCCACGTCGACCCCGCTGTCGTGCAGATTGAGCGCGTGGGCGTGGCCCTGGCTGCCGTAGCCAATGACGGCCACCTGTTTGTCGCGGATGAGAGACGGATCGGCGTCGTAATGGACGTCCATATTTTGGTTTGGGTAAGGGGTAAGGGGGAAGGGGGAATGGTGGGGAGATGGCCCGGGGGCCGAAGGTCATGCCCTTGCGGTGCGGGACGGCTCCGCTGAGCGAGTAGAGTGGCTTAGGCCTCGGATGTTGCGCCGTTTTCCGGGGATTCGGCGTCGGCGGAGGCGAGGGGGTTGGGCGCCTCGTACTCCAGGGCGCGGTGCATGGCGACCTGTCCACTGCGCGCCACCTCCTCGATGCCGTGCTCCTCCATCATGCCCACGAAGGCGTTGATCTTCTTGTTGGGACCCGTCACCTCCAAGACCATGGTCTCCGGCGTCACGTTGACGACGCGTCCGCGAAAAATGTCTTTGATGTCCAGGATTTCCGGGCGCGTCTCGGACGTGTACTGCACCTTCAGTAGGCACAGCTCGCGCTCCACGTGCTCCGCGTCGGTCAGGTCCGTGACGTCGTAGGTGTTGACGAGGTTGTCGAGCTGGCGCGTGATCTGCGCCACGATGCGGTCGTTGCCCACCGTGACGAGCGTGAGGCGGGCGACGGACGGCTCGTCGGTCTCGCCCACCGCGACGCTCTCCAGATTGAAGCCGCGGGCGGAAAAGAGATTCGTGACGCGGTTGAGGGCGCCGATCGTGTTTTCGAGCGTGACGGCGATGATGTGCCGGTGCTCCTGCTCGGCCTCGTCCTCCTCTTCGGGCAGGATCGGCTCCCCGAACTTGCGCTTGCGGCGAATCTGCTGACGAGTTAGCGTTTCTTCGTCGGACATGGGGCTGCTGAGTTGTGGAGTGGAAGCAGTGCAGCGGAGGGAGCATTGCGTATTGCGTGTTGCGTATCTTTTTCTCTGACCCACGAAGCAGCAATACGAAATACGCAATACGCATCAGCCTTCTTTTGCGATCTTCTCCTTGTTGAACATCTCGGTCAGCATGTCGTCACTGGCGGCGCCGGCGGGGACCATCGGGAAAACCATCTCCTCCTTCGGCACCTGAAACTCCATGACCACGGGCCGGTCGTCCACCGTCCAGGCCTCATCGATCACGTCGCTCACCTCATCGGGCGAACTCGCGCGCAGGCCGACGCAGTGATGGGCCTCCGCGAGCTTCACGAAGTCGGGGTTCGTCGGGCGCAGGTCCGTGTGGCTGAAGCGGTCGTCGTGGAAGAGGGACTGCCACTGCCGCACCATGCCGAGGTAGTTGTTGTTGATCACGGCGATCTTGAGGGGCAGGCCGTGCCGGGCCGCCACGCTCAACTCCTGCGCGTTCATCACGAACCCGCCGTCGCCGCTCACGCAGACGACGTCCAGGTCGCGCCCCTCCCGCATGCCGAACGCCGCGCCCATCGCCGCCGGCAGGCCGAAGCCCATGGTGCCGAGGCCGCCGGAGCTAATATGCGAGCGGGTCTGGCCGAACTTGTAGTACTGGCAGACCCACATCTGATGCTGGCCCACGTCCGTCACCATCACCGCATCGCCCTGCGTCTTCTCGTAGAGCTGCTCGACCACGGATTCCGGCGCGATTTGTCCCTCCTCCTCGGGCTCGTCGTACTGGTACGGCGGACAGTCGTCGCGCCATTCGTCAATCTGTGCGAGCCAGTTGGTCGTGTCCTTCGGCTCCACCTTCGGCAGGAGCTGCTGCAGCACCTCCTGCGCGTCGCCGATCAGCGCGCAGTCCGCGTACACATTCTTCGAGATGCACGAGGGATCGATGTCGATGTGGATGATCTTCGCGCTGGGTGCCCACGCCTCCACGTCCCCCGTGACGCGGTCGTCGAACCGCGCGCCGCAGGCGATAATGAGGTCGGCGTTCTGGACCGCCATGTTGGTGTGGTAGAAGCCGTGCATCCCGAGCCAGCCGAGGGCCAGGTCGTCGGTTTCGGGAAAGGCGCCCAAGCCGTGCAGAGTAGTGGTGACGGGAATGTTGGCCTTGCGGGCAAACTTCGTGAGGGCCTCCGGGGCGTCTGCATTGATCGTCCCGCCGCCGGAGTAGAGGAGCGGCTTCTCGGCCTCCTCGATCATCTGGGCGGCGCGGTCCACCTGCGACGGCGCGGCGGCACCGGGCACCGTGTAGCCGTCCAGGCCCGGCTCCTCCGGGTACACGAACGGCGCTTCGCTCATCTGCACGTCCTTCGGAATGTCGACGACGACGGGGCCCGGGCGGCCCGTGCGGGCGATATGGTAGGCCTGCTTTACCGTGGAGGCCAATTCATTCACGTCCCGCACCAGAAAGTTGTGCTTTGTAATGCTGCGGGTGACCCCGGTCGTATCCGTCTCCTGGAAGCTGTCGTTGCCGATCAAGTGAGTGGGCACCTGGCCGGTGAAGACGACGATAGGGACCGAGTCCAGGTACGCGTCCGCGATGCCTGTAACCGTGTTCGTAGCGCCGGGGCCGCTGGTGACGAGGACCGTGCCGACGCGGCCGGTGGCCTTGGCGTAGCCCTCGGCGGCGTGCGTGCCGCCCTGTTCGTGGCGGACGAGCACATGGTCGTACGACGGCTGGATGCGCTCCATCGCGTCGTAGATCTTGATGACCGCGCCGCCCGGATGGCCGAAGATGCGGTCCACCCCCTCTTCTTCAAGGGCGCGAACAAAGATCTCGGAGCCTTTGAGGGTGGGCGCGTCGTGCGCCCCGTTCGTAGGTGGCGTCGCCGAGTTGGGGGACTGCAAGGTCTCAGTGGACATCGGAGGAATCAGCCGGGTATGTGGGAAGAACCTCGAAGGGGAGGAAGGCGCACAGCGTGATTTCCGGGAGATCCGCGCCGGTGAGACTCGTCGCGAGCGTCACCGAAGTCTCGACACACGGAGCAAGTACACACGTTCTCCGCAGGAGCGGGAGAGACCGGAGCACGATGATTCGAGACGCGAGAGCAGGCATCGGGGGCGAGGGGCCAACCCCCTCGGCACTACACGACACCTGATATCATCGTTGGGAAGGGATTGGCCGTCGGTTTTCAGTCCGCAAGAATCGCAATAAGGAGAAAGACGAGTGCCGAAACCAGGAGTACGCGCAGCACTCGTACGGCAATCCCTTCAGGGGCGATCGAACGACCTGCCGAGGGACGGACCTCCCAGTCAGGGAGGCGGTCCGTGCTGGACGCTGGAATGGGGAGGAGGAATGAGATCTGCATCGGCAGAACAGATCGTTCGTTGAAGGTTGACCCTAATTAGACGGACGCGTCAGTCCCTGTCAAGTGTGAGAGCAAAAAACAGGATTGTTCGGCAAGAAAGGAGATACTCTGAAAAGAAGCGCTTCCAAAATGGAAGAAGATGAAAGGTAACCGCAGAAAAGAAGAATATTTTTGGCCCGAATCGTCATTCGCTCCAATAATTTTCCCCAAGGAGATATAAACAAAATTTAAATTCACGGTATCGTGATAGTTGGGATGGGAGGGAAGGGCGGGACGAGCCAGAGCAGACCCAGGGCGTGTCGGTTCGGGTCGCCGCTCCCCGTGGCCTCCGTTATTTCCGGACGGGTGTCTCTGCGGCTTCGAGCCGTTCTTTCAGATTCTGCAGAAGCGTGTGGACCTCCCGCTCATTGTAGCGCCGAACCAGGGGACGAACGACGGGCCGGAACAGAGTTGGGCCCGGAATCTGGTACGTTGCCGCATAGGTGAAGCGGCAGCCGGCGTTGGCAGATTCGAGGTACCACCGGATGGTGCCCTGCAGGTCTCCTTCCATGCTCCACACGATGCGCTCCTCCGGAACGTAGTCGGTGGCGCGGACCTCGCCGGTGAAAGACAGCCCGAGGATCCGATAGGTGTAGCGAGCGCAGGATCCGCCGTTTGGCAACCGCTCGACGAGCGTGGACTCCGAGAGGCTCGGCGTGATCTCGGCCTGGTGGGTGGGCGTGTCCATGTACGCGAACACGGCTTCGACGGACGCAGCGATGTCAACGTGCTCGCGGACCGTTAGCATGAAGTCGAGAGTTGTGGGTCATAGGGATCGATGAGTCAGGAATCATAAGTCAGAAGCCAGGGAGAGGAGCGTTTTCGAGAGATCGTGGCGAAGCGTCCTCAGGACTCGTGACTCATGACTCGCAGAACCCAGTTGGAACGGGGTTTCATGGCGTTCGCGCACTCCGGCGGTTGGCAGAAGCAGAAGGCTGGGCTACCGCCGGAACCGGATGTCCTGCACGCGGCGGGCAATGGAGACGACGAAGCCCATCGTGAGCACGATGATGCCGATCCAGAGGATGCTGATGAGCGGCTTCGTGTAGGCCTGCACCACCACCCAGTTGTCGGGCATCACGTCCACCCCTTCCACGGAAAAGGTTGCCTTGCCGCTATTCGCGTCCATTTCGGTGAACGACATGTGGAGGTCCCAGTCCTCAACCCGGCTCTTGATATACCGCTGGGAGTTGTCGTTCATCACGACGTAGATGGGCATGAGCGCTCGGGTCTCCCGCGTGTCCAGATTCGTGATCCGGAGCTGGGCCCCCACCGCGATCTGAGCATCCTCGGGGACGCGCTCATCCGTGGCCGTGGCCTCCATGCCTCCGCCCGGTCCCTTCATCACCTCGAAGCCGCGGAAGGCGACCGCGAACTCCTGCCCCCCGAGCAGGGTGGAGTCCCCCTCGGCCAACTGGAACTTGCCCCCCGGCGAATCCTTCTCCTGGCTAATTCCGGTAGCCTCTTTCGGAGTGACGGCCATGAAGAGGTCCTTCTCGATGAACGCCTTCACGTCTGGGTGCTTCACCCACTGGTCGTTGTTGCCCTGATACGCCACCGGTTTGAGCGTGTAGGAGCGCCCCTTCGGGTCGCGCACGTCGAGGATGTACTGGCCGCGGCCGCGGTTGGTGGTCGCCTTGTCCTTGTAGGTGACCCGATAGCCATTTACACTGCGCGTCTGCCCCTTGGCCACCACGAAGTTTTCGCGCGGCATCTGGTCTTCGTCGGCCGAGTAGGGCTCGCCGATGCGCGGCAGGGCGCGATCGAAGCCGCTCGACGCGATGACGCCCAGAATCATGAGCGCGAAGCCCACATGCGACAGCGCCCCGCCGGCCATGCGCGGGTTGCCCCGGAGGGTGCGCCAGAGCACGATTCCGTTGCCGAACAGCGAGAAGAAGCCCACGAAGAGCAACAGGAGCATCTGAATGGCCTGCCCATACGCGGCCCAGAAGTTCTTGAGCCCGCCGAGCAGGTTGGCCGAGGCCGTCTGAGGCGCCCCGCCGCTGCCCCCCGCCGGGATGATGAGGGCCTGCTCCGCGAACGGCGTGAAGACGAGAATTGCAATGGTGCTCGCAGTGGCCAGAACGATCGGCTTGAAGAGGACTTGATTCACCGTTGCCACGTCCATCTTCTTCCACCAGAACAGCTGGCCAAGCCCGGCGAGGAAGACGAAGCCGAGCGACAGTGGGAGCGTCCATTTGTTGTAGAACGACTGGGGGACGGCCGAGGGATTGTCGCGGAAGATCTGCCCGAAAATCGGCGCGCTCGTACCCAGGATGATGACGGCGGCCGTGGCGCACAGTAGCAGCGCGCCGCTCAGCACCATGAACTCGCGCGAGAGGGTGCGCGGCTCCTCGTCGGGCACAGGAAGCTCTCCGTACCGATGGGCAAACAGGCCGATGCCCAGCGTACCGAGGACCGCAATCCAGAGGAGGAGCTGGTTGTAGAGGCCCAAGCTCACGAACGAGTGCACCGACACGTCCCCCAAGATGCCACTGCGGGTAAGGAACGTCGAGTAGATGACGAACAGGTACGCGGCGATGGAGAGAAGGAGGGACGCCTTCTGGCTCGATCCGCTCTTCTTCTGCACCAGCATCGTATGGAAGGCGGCCACGCCCAGTAGCCAGGGCACGAGTGACGAGTTCTCAACCGGATCCCAGGCCCAGTATCCCCCGAACGAGAGTGTGACGTAGGCCCAGTAGCCGCCCATCGCGATGGCCACGCCCAGGGCCGTGACGGCGAACAGGGTCCACGGGAGGGCCGGCCGCACCCACTGTGTGTAGCGCTTCTTCCAGAGGGCCGCGATGGCGAATGCGAAGGGCACCACCATCGCCGAAAAGCCCAGGAAGAGCACAGGCGGGTGGATCGTCATCCAGGGGTTTTGGAGCAGATCGTTGAGCCCCTGCCCATCGGCCGGCACGAACCCGGGGTTCTGCTGGAAGATAGGCGCGTCGGTAAACTTCTCCGGGAGGGTCATGAACGGGGAAGAGCCGATCTCGACCGGGCCGAACTGCAACCCCACGATCATTGAGAGGAGAAACAGCTGGCAGAGCCCCACGATGGCCATCACCGGGGTCTCGTACTCCCGCTGGACATAAGTAATGAGAAGTCCCCCCACGCCGCACATCATGAGGGCCCAGAAGAGGAATGAGCCTTCCTGTCCCGCCCAGAATGTGGAGAAGAGGTAGTGCAGCGGGAGGTCGTTGGACGACTGCTGGTAGACGTACGCGTACTGGTACTGGTTGGTGAGGAGCAGGTACCAGAGCACGCCGGAAGCAGCCCCTACCGCGGCACTCATGCCTCCCCAGGTGAGACGACCTACGCGCTTCCACCCGTCGGCCACGCTCGGGTTCTCATCGTTGCGGGCGGCCCAGAAGAAGGCCCCGGCCGATAGGCCACACGTCACGAAGGCGGTGAGGAGAAGAAGTTCGCCGAGCGTACCAAGCATGGGCGCTTACCAAAAAAGTCGGAATCAACGGCGGACCAATTGAAATTATAACGCGGGGGTCGGTTCCTTGAGTCTCCCCGTTCAAGCCCCCGCGCCGCTCCGGTGCGGGGCGTTTTAGCCGACGGTCAATCGGGCTGAGCGAGTGATCTCCGGCGGGCCGGATGAAAGATCAGTCGCAGTGCCGGAAGGCGTTTCGCCCCTGGTCGTCGGCCGTTACGCTGGGGAACCTTGCGCCTGCGGTCGCTGTCGGATTGCCGGAATGGCTCTGCCCAGTTAATCACTTCCAGTTTCATGCGGATCCGCAGCGTCCCGGCGTGGATCGAACCGGTCCTTTGTCCAGTTGGGGGACTTCTGCTTCTGGGTCTGCTGGTGATCGGCTGCGCCAGCCCACAGCACGCCGGGGAGCGAGGGCTTCCGGAGACGCGGGGAGAGGCCAGCTACTACGCGGACAAGTATGTGGGACGGACCACGGCCAACGGAGAAATCTACGATCCGAAGGCCCTGACGGCCGCCCATCGCAGCCTTCCGTTTGGCACCCGTGTCCGCGTCACTCGCGTAGACACTCCCAAGCAGCCCGCCGTCGTCGTGCAGATTAATGACCGGGGTCCGTTCAAGGACGAGCGCATCATTGACCTTTCGGAAACAGCTGCACGACGGCTGCGGATGCTCCAGGAGGGGGTCGTAGAGGTAAAGTTGGAAGTCGTGTCGTATCCAGAGGGAGCAAAAACGTCCTCGCCGGACTCGCTTGCCTCGGATTCGACGGGGGCGGGCTCATCGGGGGTGGCGTGGTAAGGGCACTCAGAACCGACATCTTCCCGACGTACGCTCGATCCGGCAGATTGGGAGAGCCCTCAGGCTCGAAGGGACTGGATAGAGACACACTGAAAAAGGAGGTCGGCCCGCAGAAGCAGGCCCGACCTCCTCGGCCAGAATCAGAGACCAATCCGCGTAGAAAGTCTTGTAGGATTCTCAGGGATCGAGCTACGGAGAGAGGTCCCGGCGAGGCGTGTCCGCGCTCTCAATGAGCGTCGGGACACGTCAGAGGGAACGATCGGCTACGGCTTCTCCGTGGCCACGAAGTCGGCCCGCTCCCCGGACGGCGTGCTCACCACGTCCGTTACTTCAACTGAGAAGCTCTTCTCGCGCTCGCGACTCCGATCGTAGAGAATGCCCTCGAACGTCGCGTCCTCGTCCCCGTCGGCGAGAAGCTCAATCTCCTCCTCGTCCTCTCCGAAAAAGACCCCTTTGTAGGCCTTGCCGTACACCGTCTTTTCGGAGTAGGCGAACCCCTCCCCTTCCATGTCGTTAAGCGTTGCGTCGTGCAGGTCGTACAGACTCATGATCGTACAGAAGAGTTGAATGGGACAGTGTTTGCGATGCAGGACGCCCAGGAGCGTGCCGTGTAGTCCGGCCCTGAATCGCCTGCAAGTGGGAGTAAAGCGGATCGGTGGAGAAACCGGACGCAGCAGCACGGTCGCTTCCTGCGCGTCACGAGGGCCGTCGAAGCGCCCGCTTCGCACAAAGCCTCCCGTGGAGCCGGTCGAACCATTTCACGTACGGAGCGAAGGCCCTTCGGTTCACTTTCGGCGTTTTGCCCGCCCGTCTGAGGGAAAGGGAGCCGAGCCCCCCCGTCGCCCGCGCATCTTCCTCGTTTTGTTTTTTGGCTATGCCTGAGCCTGCGTTCGATCCGGACCGCGTTCGAGAGGCCCAAGACGGCGACGAGCAGGCTCGAAACGGGCTGCTCCGTCGGCTGGAGCCTATTTTGCGAGGCTACTTCATCAAGCGCATCGGGGCCGAGACGGATGTCGACGATCTGGTGCAGAACACGCTGGTCCGCATTCACGAGAGTCTCGAAGACCTCGAAAAGCCAGGCAGCCTGAAGTCGTTCGCCATGAAGGCCGCGCTGTTCGAGCTACAGGATTACTACCGAGGGCGCTACGACATGAAAGAGAGCCTGCGTGATCCGGAGCTCCCGCCGGGCCGAACGACGGAGCCAGAGGACCGCAGCGCAAACGTGGACGTGGAGAAAGCGCTTGAGGCGCTTTCGCCCAAGGCACGGCGAATTATGGAGCTCCGCGAGTACGGATACCTCTACCGCGAGATTGCTCAAATGCTCGATACCACCGAGGCCGCGGTAAAGATGCAGGTTAAACGGGCCTTCGAAACCATGAAGGAGGCGCTGAGTGCTCTGCTAATCCTTGTCTTGTTTGTCGGACTGTAGTCGAAATTTCCCGTCTGTTACTTTCGTCGTGAAGAGGGCGGCCCAATCCCTGTACTGTCCGAAGCCTGCAGGACCCCGGCGTAAGTTCTAGCGGGCTTTGGAACCGGTTCTTATTGCTAACGGACACGATCCTGTAGGACGATGGACGACGCATACGGTCTGCTTCTCTTCGAAGACGATCTCTCCTCCGAGCAGCGAGCGATGCTGCAGGAGCGGCTTGAGGAGGAGCCAGAGTTGGCGGAGGGGTGGGCACGCTGGCGGCGCATCTGTGCCCAATTGCGGCGCCGTCTTCAAGAGCGGCTCCCCGATCGCCGCCTCCTTGTTCTGTACGCGCTCGATCAGGAGGGGCGCAGCGATGCGCTCACGCGGGAGGAGAAGGAGGCTCTCGACGCGGCCCGCGACGACATCGCCAGGGCCATCGAGACTGTTCCGGCCCTCCAACGGGTCGTCGAGCGCATTCAGGAGGAACGTGCCGACTTCGAAAGGGTGTGGGCGCAGCAGCAGGCCCGTTCCGAGACGGACGCGTCGGAGGGTCGTCCTCGTTCCGAGCGCGACGAGCGCTCCCCTCGGCAGCCCGCCCGATCGCGCGAGCACACGGCGGGGCGTCGCTGGACGTGGCGGCTCACGGTGGCAGCTTTGCTCATCGGGGCCGTAGTCCTCGCAATTTTCTATGGGCCCCGGGAGGCGTCGCGGACGACCGTAACGGCGGGGGCCGACGAACAGCGGGTCGTGGAGTTTGATGATGGTTCGACGGTCCGCCTCGTGGGCACGGCCAGGCTGACCTACGACCCCGGAATGAGCACCACGGAGGACCGACACGTCAGGCTGGCGCGCGGGCAAGCATACTTCGACGTGGTGCATCGGGACGACGCCTCGTTCGTCGTGAATACACCGGCGGCTCAGGCCGAGGTCCTCGGCACACAGTTCGGCGTCACGACCGGGGGCGACACGACCGAGGTTGTGCTCGTGGAAGGAAGTGTACGGGTCGGGCCGGACGACGAGGCAGAGGCCGAGGGCGTGGTGCTGGAGCCAGGCGAGCGCAGCATCATCCAGCACGGAACGTCCCCTTCCCCCTCGAGGCCTGTGGACCTGACCCAGGCGCTGGACTGGACCGGATTGTTTGTCTTCCGATCGGTTTCCACCCAGGCGATCGCCCAGCGGCTGAGCGAGCACTACGAGGTCTCCATTGCGGTAGCGCCGGCCCTGGCCGAGGAGCCAGTCACAGGCACCTTTGAGCGCGAGCAGCCGGTCTCGCAGGTCCTCGAGACCATCGCCCGCACGCTTGGGGCAGAGGTGCAAACAGAAAATGGCACCTACCGGCTCGAGCCCGAATCCTGAGTATACGTCTTCATAGTGGGCAGGCCCGAACTCCATTCCAAGTCCTCGGGTCGTCAAAAATCGGCCTTCTCGTAAGCCCAGAACGTCCGACGTTTTCACGTAGCAGCGTTTGGCGTCCGAACTGGCCCGACGGAAGACAGGCCCTACGGGGTCTATCGGCACTCTCGACTGGCATTTGTGTCATCCCCGAACGAAGACACGGAGGGAGAGTAGAACACTGTTCATGCCACCCTCCGGCTTACCTCAGCGAGGACCGTGCCGCGCTTTGTGTTCGGGCTCATTATCGCAATGGTCGGGTCAGCGGCCCTCGGCAGTCCAGACGTCCGGGCCCAAGCGCCCATTCAAATCCAAGCGACGGACGCTCCTCTTGAGACGATCCTCGCTCAGGTCCGCACCCAGGCCGACCTCGACCTCGTCTACGCCGAGCGTCTCGTGCAAGACCGGACGACGAGCTGCACGTACGAGGGGTCCGACCCGGCGGCTGCGCTTGAGTGTGTGCTCGACGGCACCGGCGTGCAGGCCGAGCGGGTGCGCCACCGCCAGTACGTCCTCGTGGCCGTGTCCGCCGAAGAAGACGACGAGAAAACGTCTCGTGTGCCCCTGAGGGGGTACGTGCTGGACGCAGAAACTGGGGAGCGACTACCCGGCGCCCATGTCTATCTCAGGGAGTTAACGGCCGGGACCGCGGCGAATCAGGACGGCTACTTCGTCGTGCCCAATCTTCCCCTTGAAGCCTACGAGGTGCGCATTTCCTACCTCGGGTACCAGAGTGTAGACACGACGCTTACGGCCGGAACGGGCCCCGTCCGAATTGCACTGGCCGAAGCCCCCATCGAGTCGGAGGGAGTCGTGGTGGAGGCAGGGTCGACGGGCATCGACGAGAACGGCCGGCTGCCCGGCATGATGTCGGTCGCCCTGGATCGGCTCGATCGGCTGCCGTCGCTCGGCGAGCCGGACCTGTTCCGTGCCCTGCAGTGGACGCCGGGCATTCGGAAGGCCGGAGTGACCGGAGGGGGACTCAGCGTTCGAGGGGGCAATCCCGACCAGAACCTTTATCTTCTCGACGGGGCGCCGGTGTACCATCCGTGGCACGCCTTCAGTTTGATCTCGACGTTCCAAACCAAAACGCTCCGCTCGACGAACCTTTATCGCGGGACCTTCCCTGTAAAGTACGGTGGACGCCTTTCGTCGGTGCTCAACGCTCAGATGAAAGACGGAAGTCGCAAGGCCCCAAAAGCCGCGGCGGCTCTCAGCGTCCTGAGTGGGCGATTCCGGATCGAAACGCCCCTGACGTCTTCCACGTCGTTCATGCTGTCGGGGCGGCGCTCCTACCTGGACAAGCTCATTGGCCGCCAGCATCCCGTCACAGGGTCAAACGGGCGTCGGGATACCCTCCGCACCGGGTACTACTTTTTCGACACCAGCGCGAAGCTCACGCATCGGTTCGGGCCAGATCACCGTCTCTCTCTGAGCTACTACCACGGGCGGGACGATCTGGATCTCCGCCTCCCGTTCGACCTTTCGCTGGACTTTTCCTCCTGGCTTCGCCCGGCCGACCTTCTGTTCGAGATTGCCCAGAACTGGGACAACCGGGTTCTTAGTGCCCAGCATCGGTACCTCACAAGCGACAACGCCTTCATCACCACCACGGCCTACTACTCGAGGTATCGTGCGCGAGAGGCGTCGTTTGTGCAGCCGACGACGACCGCCTCTCTCTCCTCCGACTACCGCGTCCGCCTCTCCGACGCCGGATTCAAGGTGCAGATCGATTATCATCACTCGGTGAGTCACGAGCTGACGGGGGGACTGCAGGTCTCGACCCTTCAGTTTGAGAGCACGCTTGACAGCGAGTTGCGGCGGTCCAGTGGCACAGCGACCCGCCAGGCGCAGGAGAGCCGGCTTGACGCTGTGAAGGTGGCCGGATACCTGAAAGACACGTGGACGCCCACGCCGGCGTGGACCCTGGCACCGGGAGTACGGGCCAGCTACTTTAGCGGCGGGAACTACGTGAACCTTGCGCCCAGGCTGAATGCGCAGTACGTTGTGAATCCCCGGTGGCTCGTCCTCGAAGCCAGTGCGGGCGCGCACGTGCAATATCTGCATCGTCTCCGCGATCGACACTCGCTGGCGTACGACCTCGTGTCGAGCCGGTGGGTGCCGTCGAGCGACCGCGTGCAGCCGGCGATGGGCGGACAGGTTGGGTTCGGGACCCGCACCCAGCTGCGTCCGGGGTGGACCCTGGAGCTCGATGCCTACGCGCGAGGAGCGCGCCACACCCTCGTCCCGGCCGATGTCTTTCAGGAAAAAGAGGGCATCGAGGGACCGGGCATTGAGGTGGGGGCACTACTTGGCCAGTACACGACGGGTGCCGAGCGTGCCTTCGGCCTCGAACTCAGCACCATCGTCACACAGGGGGGCTGGAGGGCTCGTCTTGCAATGAGCACGGGACGAACGTTCGTTCGGGCGCCGTCCCAGAACCCTTCGGAACTCCGCTGGCGACCGTCCAGCCTGGACGTGCCGCTTTCTGTGCGTGGTACGCTCAGCTGGAAGGGGGAGGCGTGGAGTGCGACGATCGCCACTGAGCTGCGCAGCGGATACCCGATTACGGTGCCGGAGGCCCGCTACCGGCTGGGCGATCCGACGGCGAGCGAGCCAACGACGTATCTGTATCGGCCTCAGGTGAACAACGGCCGCCTCTCTTCCTATTTGCGAGTGGACCTTACCGTGAGCTACAAATTTCAGCTCCTCTCCACAGACTGGACAGCTACGCTGGACGTCTTCAACGCCACCAATCGCGACAACACCCTCGACGAGACGTACCAGCCCACGAGTACGGGGGTTGAGGTGGATCGTCAGCGCGGACTTCCGATCCTTCCGCTTCTGGAGCTGGAGATGGAATTGTAGGTGTTGGAGGTTGGGAAGTTGAAGTTTGGAAGGTTGGCTGCACCGGAAAAGGTGAGCTCGGACGATTTCAGTCCGGCTCAAACGCTACAACTCGGTCTTTGTCGCGCCACGCCGACCTTTGTTTGGCAGAGATAAGGTTGAAGGTTGAACGGCTGCATAGAACACGATTCGGATGAGTGGAGACGGTAGACGACACGTGTTGCGGAGTGCTGGAAGTCTGCTTCTAGCCGTGGGGATGCTCTTGGTGCTGGGGCGGTGCGACCTGGCCGATCCTGTGGAGCGGCAGTCGCTGGTGGTGCAGGCCTTCCCGGAGACAGGGCGCTCTCTTCCCAAAATCACGCTCCGACAGACGCGCCCGTTGAACCGTCCGGGGGATCGGCAGGCACGCGCAGCGCGGGGAGCCACCGTTGAACTCGTCCTCGACGGACAGACCATTCCGTATGAGGAGTCCGCGCAGCGTCCCGGGCAGTACAGGCCTGTCTCGGAGGTCGGGGAGGTTCCGGCTCGGGTGCCCTGGCGCCTCGTGGTTCGGTGGCAGGAGGAGGTTGCACGGGCTCAGGGCACGACCCCGCCCCCCATCGACCTGAGCCGCGTCTGCGTGGATGTGCCCTCGGCGCCGGTGCAGGCGGTTGACGTCGACTCGGTGCGCCGCGATTCGCTCGACATTCCGGCCGAGCAGAGCTACATCTATCCGGTCGACGTGTCGCTGCGATGGCCGACCGATCAGCTTGCGGTGGGCGAAGACACGACAAACTGGGTGCGGCCCCGGCTCAGCCCCGATACGACCGAGTCCTCGTCTCGCGTCGTCAACTTTTTTCTGGAGCCTGTCGACGTGCGGCGCGAGGACCAGTTTCGGATGCGAGACGGCCGGCGGACGTGGGCGGGGGTCTACGCGGTGCCCGTGGAGGACAGTGCCTCGGCATTTCCCCGGCACACCCTCACCGTCACCCTCACGCGGGGCGATACGTCGTTTGCGGACTTCGCCCGGAGCCGGGACGACCCGGAGCGCCGCGACCCCGTCTCGAACGTCGACGGAGGCCTCGGCATCGCCACGGCGGTGGCCATCGACTCCCTGCGGGACACCGTCGCGGCGGGGACCGAGCAGTGTTATTCCCAGTAAGGCCCCTCAGCAATCTCCGACAGGGAATCCAGGCGCGGCTGGTCGCGTATTTTGTGCCTAGTGACGGACTGATGAAGCATGGCGAGATCCGCGACACGAGAAGCCCTGTTCGGTAGTCGATCCATTTCCATGACCCCCGAAAGACCGTGACGGAAGGAACGATTACGCGTCTCGAGTCCCAGGTCAACAACGACGACCGGGTATCCGTCTTTCTCGACGGGGAGTTTGCCTTCGGGGTCCACGAGGACCTCGTGGTGAAGCACAACTTGCAGGTGGGAACCTCCCTCACGCCTGAGGAGATCCGTGAAATTGAGAACGACGAGCAGTACGTCGACGCCAAGCAGGCGGCGCTCGACTATCTCGCGTACAAGCCGCGGACCGAACAGGAGGTTCGCCGAAAGCTCCAGCAGCGAGACGTGCCACCTCCCATCGTCGACGACGTCGTTGCCCGACTCTACGAACTCGAATATCTCGACGACGAGGCCTATGCCCACGACTACGCCCACAACCGCTTCTCCAGCAAGAAGTACGGGCCGGTGCGCATCCGGCGGGAGCTGGAAGAGCGGGGCGTGGACCGGCACCTGGCAGAGGCGGCGGTCGATAAGGTCTTCGCGGAAGAGGACGCGACGGCCGCGGCCTGGACCCACGCCGAAAAACGATGGCCACGCCTGGAGGGGGAGGACGATCCGCGCCGCCGTCGACAGAAGATGTACCGCTATCTCCGTCGCCGCGGCTTCAAGTCCGGCACGATCCGTCCCATTCTCGACGAGCTGGAGCGGGACGGGATGCAGGACGAAGGTCGGGCTCTGTAGGTTTGGGGGTGCGCTGAAGCCTCGATGGCCTTCGAGGGTGTTCGGTGTCCCGTCCGTTCGCTTCTAGAGACACTCACTTGTCCACATGTCTGACGGCTCCGATCCGTCCTCCTCTCCGCGCGATGGGGTGTCTGCTGCCGATCGCAAGGCCCCCCCTGCAGACGCGGACCCGACAACAGAGGCGGCCCCGACGTCCCAAGACGAGGCGTCGTCGTCCAGTCGCGCTCCATCAAGGCAGCCCCCGCGTCCCGCCGAGGACGCATCTCCCTACTTCACGCTCGACCGGATCGTCCGCTTCGTGCTCGGGGCCGCCGCCGTGGCGACCGTCGGGTGGATGCTGTGGTACTTTGCCGGCCTTGTGCTGTACCTCATCATCGGCGGCATCCTGGCCTACCTGCTCCGGCCTCTCGTCGACCGCATGCAAGGCTTCGGCCTCGGCCGGGTTTCCGCCATACTCGTTGCATTCGTGGGACTTCTGGGCGTGATCACGGTGGTGGTTACGTCGGTCGTTCCGTTTATCACCCGTCAGGTGCAAGACCTGTCGCAGCTCATCACCGTCGACACCGCCGTGTATGTGGCCAATCTTATCGAGGCTCAGGTCCAATCAATTGCCCCGTTGGAGCAGGGGGTGCTGGAGGAAAACGTTCGGCAGCTATCCCAGTCGCTTATGCAGGGCGATCTGGTTGAAGGACAGCGCGTGGCCGAGACGGTGGGCTCCGTCGTGGCTGTGTTCACGAACATCGTGTACGCGGTCGTCATCGTTCCCTTCGTCACATTCTTCCTGCTGAAAGATGAGCTCAAAATTCGGCGGAGCCTCTTGTACCTCGTGCCCAACCGCTATTTTGAGGTCACGCTGTCCATTCTCGCCAAGGTGGAGCTCAACATTGGCCGGTACTTCCGCGCGCTGCTCGTGCAGGGCACGGCGGTGGCGATTATCGCCTCGGCACTCCTGTGGATCGTGGGGCTGCGCGGGGCCATCGCCATCGGCATCTTTACCGGTCTGGCCAACACGATTCCGTACTTTGGCCCTTTCCTAGGCTTTCTGGCGGGCACGCTCGTGGGCATTGCGCAGACGGGCGACGTGTCGTTCGTGCCCGGCGTGGCCCTGGCTATGGCCCTCACGCAACTGGCCGACAACGTGCTGCTCCAGCCCCTCATTTTTTCGCGTGCCGCGCAGACCCATCCGCTCGTCATCCTCTTCGTGGTCCTGGTGGGCGCGAAACTCGGGGGACTTGTGGGCATGCTGGTGGCCATTCCCCTCACCACGACGGTGCGCGTCGTCGTGGAGCAACTGCTGTGGAGCCTGCGCAACTACCGGATCCTGCGGGCTGGATAGGGGAAGGGGCGGGAATCGAGGATCGTGCGGGATCCAATCGCTTACACCGAACCCATTTCTGCCGCAATCATGTCTGATCCGACGACCGCGTCTAGTCAATCTGATCCCACAGTATACGACGACGGAGATCTCGACGCCGCAGTGGCGGCGGTCCAGGACCGCGTCGACGCGTCGCCCGAGGTGGCACTCATCCTGGGGTCCGGCCTCGGGCGGCTGGCGGAGGCGGCGCGCGAGACGACGGTCGTGCCGGCCGCCCCCATTCCGGGCTACCCCGAGTCGACTGTGGAGGGGCACCATGGACAACTCATCTTCGGAGTGCTGGAGGACACCCGCGTCGTCTTCGTGCAGGGGCGCGTGCATCTCTACGAGGGCTACCCGGTGCAGCAGATTGCGATGCCGGTGCGGCTTGTCCACGCCCTTGGGGCCGATCGCCTCCTCGTCACCAACTCCGCTGGCGGCATCAACCGCACGTTCGAGCCCGGCACACTCATGTTCATCACGGGCCACCTGAACCTGGCCTTCGCCAGCCCGGGAGTAGGATCGGGCGCTGCGCCGATCCGGCGGCAGGCGGACGGCGACGCGGCGCACGGCCCGTTCTACGACCCGGCGTGGACCACCCGGGCCGAGCAGGTGGCGCTCGACCTAGGACTGGACGCGCGGCGCGGGACCTACGCCTGGACGCTGGGGCCGAGCTACGAGACGAAGGCGGAGGTGCGGGCGCTGGCGCGCTTAGGGGCCGACGCGGTGGGCATGAGCACGGTGCCGGAGGTGATTCAGGCGCATCAACTCGGCATGACCGTGCTCGGTCTCTCGACCATTACCAACCCGGCGGCAGGGCTGGCGGCGGGCGCCCTCGACCACGACGAGGTGCTGGAGGTGAGCGAGCGGGTGCGGGGGGACCTGATGGACCTAGTCCGGGGAATTGTACGGGTGGCTGCCGGGTAGAGGCGAGGCCGGACACTGCTCCGGCCAGGGAAGCGACTGGCATCTCCTGACAGGTCCTCTACGCGTCGAACGGCACGGCGAGATGGGTGCTCGGCATTGCGCAGCGGACGGTCATCAATGGATCGACGACTTGGCTAACTTCCAGTCCGCCGACCAGGCTCGACAGCATGTATGCTTCTGTCAGGGAAAGGCCGCGCTGGTTGGTCAGAAGATCGAGCAGGTCGCGGG
>CAZMDV010000014.1:0-18731 GCA_964564875.1 uncultured Salinivenus sp. | reverse complement strand
AGCCTCTGTCGCTCGACAAGGCTTGCGAAATGCGACCGCACTGAACGACCAGAGGAAGCCTTTCTCCTCAGGATTCCAGTTTTTACATTGGCGTGCCCGTGCGACCGGCGCACGATCCTGCATATCGTGTTTCTTTCCCTCACCGGCAATTTGCTTGATGTTTCGATCTGGTCGTGCCCTCCTGGTTCGTGTCATCCTCCCGCTGATCCTCACGGGCCTCGCTCTCGGCCTCGGGGTCCCGCCCACGATGGCGCAGACCGCAGGAGACGAGCACGTCGTTTACGACTCGGCCCACTTCGACGACCTGGAGTACCGCATGATCGGTCCGTACCGCGGGGGCCGCTCCACGGCCGTCACCGGCGTTGCCGGCCAGCCGGACACCTACTTCATGGGCACCACGGGCGGCGGCGTCTGGAAGACGACCAACGCCGGTCAGGACTGGCACAACATCTCCGACGGCAACTTCAAGGTCTCCTCCATCGGCGGCATCGACGTCGCGAACTCGGACCCCAACGTCATGTACGTGGGCACCGGGTCGGCCTGCATGCGCGGCAACATCCAGACCGGCCGCGGGGTCTACAAGTCAACCGACGGGGGCGACTCCTGGTCGTTCGTCGGCCTTCCGGACGCGGGCCTGATCGGCAAGGTCGCCGTCCACCCCGAGGATCCGGACGTGGCCTACGTGGCGGCGGTGGGACACCCATTCGGCGACAACGAGCAGCGGGGCGTCTTCCGCACTACCAACGGGGGCGACTCCTGGGAAAAGGTGCTCTACGTCTCCGACTCGACCGGCGTGGTGGACCTCGCCCTCAACCCGAACAATCCGCGCGAGATCTACGCCGGCCTGTGGCCCGCCCAGCGCACCCCCTGGACCATGGTCAGCGGCTCGGAGGAGGGCGGCCTCTACAAAAGCACCGACGGGGGCGACAACTGGACCCGGCTCAAGGGCGGCCTCCCGCAGGGCGTGGTCGGCAAAACGTCGGTCACCGTCTCGCCGGCGGAGCCGAGTCGGGTGTGGGCCCTCGTCGAGGCCCCGGAGCCCAAGGGCGGCCTCTACCGCTCGGACGACCACGGCCAGACCTGGACGCAGGTGAACGACCACCGCAAGCACCAACAGCGCGCCTGGTACTACACCCACATCTACGCCCACCCCACGGACCCGAACACGGTCTACTCGCTGAACACCCGGTTCTATGAGTCCACAGACGGGGGCGAGTCGTTCGAAGCCTACGGCGTGCCCCACGGCGACGAGCACGACCTCTGGATCAACCCGGAGGACCCGGATCGGATGGTCTTGGGCAATGACGGCGGGGCGCAGGTGACGGTGGACGGGGCGGAGACGTGGTCCACCTACTTCAACCAGCCGACGGCCGAGATGTACAGCGTCACCGTCGACGACGAGTTTCCCTACCGCGTCTACGGCCCGCAGCAGGACAATTCTACGATCCGCCTCCCGTCCTGGAGCGAGGGGCGGATCCATCCGAAGCGCAACTGGACGTACGTGGGCGGCTGCGAGACCGGCCCGGTAGCCCTTCATCCCGACCGGCCGTGGCTCGTCTATAGCGGGTGCTACGGGGGACACCTCTCCCGTTGGAACGAGCGCACCGGTCAGTCGCGCAACGTGATGGTCTACCCGCAGCTCCAACTGGGCCAGGCGCCGCGCACCCTGCGCGAGCGGTTCCAGTGGAACGCGCCGATCGAGGTGTCGCCGCACGACCCGGACGTGGTGTACCACGCCTCCCACCGCATCTGGCGCTCCACGGACCAGGGCATGTCCTGGACCCGCCTCTCGGACGACCTGACGACAGATACGGACGCGCACCAGGACTTTGCCGGCGAGCCCATCACGAAGGACAACACCGGCGTCGAGGTCTTCAATACCGTCTTCTCCCTGCAGGTCAGTCCGCACTCCGCCGAAACGCTCTGGGCGGGGACGGACGACGGGCGCGTGTGGCTTTCGCAGGATGAAGGCGACAGCTGGACGGAGATTACGCCGCAGGGGATGCCACAGTACGGCACCGTGCAACGCATCGAGGTCTCGCCCAACGATCCGGGCACGGCCTACGTCAGCGTCCACCGCTATCGGCTCGACGACTGGACCCCGTACGTCTTCCGCACCACCGACCATGGCGAGTCGTGGACGCGCATCGCCGACGGCACCCGCGGCATCCCCGACGACTCGCCGGTGTGGGTCGTCCGCGAGGACCCCAAGCGCGAGGGCCTGCTGTACGCCGGGACCGAGTTTGGCCTCCACGTCTCGTTCAACGACGGGCAGGACTGGCAGTCGCTCCAGCAAAACCTGCCGGTCACCCGCGTGCCGGACCTCAAGGTGAAAGACAAGGACCTCGTGGTCGCCACGCACGGCCGGTCGTACTGGATTCTCGACGACCTCGCGCCGCTGCGACAGTTGACCGATCGAGTAGCCGAGAGCGAGATGCACCTGTTCTCGCCCCCGGCGGCCCACCTCGTCAGTTCCGCCGGCGGGGACGACGCCGACCCTGAAGACCGCGAGCCGGCAGGAAATCCGGACGGTGCCACGATCGACTACCTCTTCGCCGAGGCACCGGACACGACCGTGACGCTCACTGTGCTTAACTCGGACGGCTCGGTCGTGCGAAGCTTCACGAGCGACTCGGCGGCGGCCAAGAAGAATGAGGAGCCCGCGCTGCCGGCCGAGGCCGGCATGAATCGGTTCCACTGGTCGCTCCGCGGGGAGGGCGTCAACACGGTGGACGACGCCGTGATCTGGGGCTACACGGGCGGCCCGAAGGTCCCCCCGGGCCCGTACACGGCCCGCCTCGCCACGGCGTCCGGCGACACGCTCACGCAGTCGTTCGACGTGCGCATGGACCCGCGCCTCGAAGACGTCACCCGGACGGATCTGCAGGCCCAACACGACCTTGCGGCGGCGATTCGGGACACGACCACTGCCATCTACGACGCAATTCGCACGATTCGCTCGGTCCGGGAGCAGGTTCAGTCGGTGGCCGAGCACGCGGCGAACGCGGGGCACGACGGCCTCACGACGCAGGCCGATTCAATCGCCGACACGCTGACGTCGATTGAAGGGGAGCTGATGCAGACGAGGAATGAGAGCCATCAGGATCCGCTCAACTTCCCGCCGCAGCTCGACAATCAGTACGCCTACCTGTACGGCTACGTGGCCGGGCCGGAGGGCCCACCGACCGAGGCGGCGCGCGAACGATTCCGTGACCTGAACGAACAGTGGGCGTCGCTTCGGAACCGCCTCCACACGGTGCTCGACACCGACGTGCAGCAGTTTAACCAGCGGGTTCGCGCGCTCGACTCCGAACCGGTCTTTGTGCCTGCCTCCGTCGAGTAGCGCGGGGATCCACACCGCTGGACCCAATCGCCTGGCGGCCTTCATTCCGTGAGTCCCTCCTCGACAAGCTCCGAGCAACGATTCAGGACAGTGCCTAAAACGAGACTTCGATTCCATTCTGCAAGGTAAGGTCCAGCGGTTCGACTTCGCTCGGCGGGCGGCTGTCGTAGTTAAGGCTAAACTCCGTAGTCAAGCGAACCGCGTCCGTCAGGTGCACGGTCAGGGCCGCCTGATTCAAGACGCGCACGTCGGACCACTGATCGAAGCGGGGCTGGACGTATACGGTGGCGTCAAAATGCGTCTCTTCGCTCAGTCGGACCCGTAGATTCACATAGTTGCTCCACCGTGCCGTCGAGATGCTGGCAGGATGTTGGTCGAGAGGGACCTGATCCAGGTTTTCAGATTCGTACATGGGCGTGGTCCCCTGAAAGAGTTTGACCGCTTCCCGGTTGAAATACCGGATGCGCAATCCCCCACCGGCGAGCACTCGAAGCTGTAATCGTGCGAAGCGGTCGCGCTGGAGCTGGGTGAAGGCCTCTGCCACGAGCGACGGGAGAAGCTGATAATTATAGCGCAGGTGCCCAAACACGCGGTCCCGGTAGGGGTCCCCGTTCTGCGTGCCGTAGCGCAACTCCCCCGTCGCAAAAGTGTAATGCGGTCCCCGTCGAAAATCGAATCGTGCGCGGGCCCCGATTTCGAAAAGCTCGGTGTGCCCGGACTCCACGGCGACGTCGGCGCCGAGCGTGCTGCGAAACCCTTCCATGTTGAGGGCCCGCATCCGCTCGGTGTTCACCTGTCCCAGCACGGGCCAGGGAAGGATCGAAAGACAAACGATCAAGAGAAATCCCCTTTGATGGAAGCGATTCATAACCGGCAGTAAGCAGTGGGCCGATGGAGCCGGGACGGTGTGTAGTTGGGCTGAGACGTTGGTAACCGAGAAGTTGGGCCGCGATGGACGAAGGACCGACGAAGCCACGCGCCGGAGCGGCCTCCGAAGCGCGCAAAGCAAGATCTGCTGAGACGCAGATCCTGGCTTCCGGGCCGGCCCGCGGCCTTTCGTTCGAACACGGCTTCTAAGTGGATCACGGTTAGACAAGATCTAATGTCGTGAAAACCTGTGCGATCGTCAATCCGGTGGCCGGGAGCGGGCAGGCCCGGCGGGTGTGGCCGCGTCTCCTGTCGCGGCTCCTGGACGCCACCACGGCCCTTTCCGTGCGCTGGACGACGGGCCCGGGCACGGCGACATCTCTCACCCGACGCGCGCTGAAGGACGGGGCCGAGCGGATTGTGGCGGTAGGCGGGGACGGGACGCTGCACGAGGTCGTCAATGGCTTCTTCGAGGACCAGGGCCCCGTCGCTCCGTCGGCGGCGCTCGTCTTTGTGGCCTGCGGGTCGGGGAGCGACTTCCGGCGCACCCTCGGCGCTCCCACCGGCGCGAACGCCATTCGACAACTCCGCAGCGACCGGATCCGGCCTGTCGACGTGCTGCGCGTCCGCTCCACCTCGGAGCAGGGACGCCCTGTGCACCGCTACGCGATCAATATCGTCTCCGTTGGCCTGAGCGGCACGGTCGTGCGGCAGCTCTCCGAGGGACGTCTCCCCATTCCGCCACGCCTTCGCTACCTCCAAGCGGCGTTGCAGGCCCTCGCCACGGACCGTCCCACTCCGGTCCGCCTCACGCTAGACGGGGAGCCCCTGCCCCTCACGCGCGTCCGGCTCGTGGCGGCCGCCAACGGCCACACGTTCGCCGCGGGCCTCCCCATCGCCCCGACCGCCACCCCGCATGACGGGCGACTCGACGTGACTGTGCTCCACGACGTGCCCGTGCCATCGCTGCTCCGCCGCGCCCACCGGTTCTATCTGGGCACCCACACGTCGCTCGACGGGGTGAGCACGCACCGGGGCCGCCGCCTCACCATCGATTCCCTCGACGACCGTCGGCCCGTCTGGGTGGAGGCGGACGGCGAGCCCCTGGGACGACTTCCCCTCACCGTCGAGGTTGTCCCCCAGGCCCTCCGCATGCAGTATTGACCGCGAAAGATGCCCTTTCCAGATCGAAGGCCCGGCGCGTGTGAAGGCGTCTCGCCGGAACGCCTCCACGTGAACCCCTCCTCACCGCGCACCGTAAATGGATAGAACTGGATAGCAGGTACTCTACCGGGCCACGTTCTCACTCCCATGGCGACCCCACAGCTCGACGACGACGGCAGCACAGTCACGCTCGACCTGCACGGCCTCTCGGTCGACGAGGCCATCGACGTCACCTACAGCACGCTTCGCCTCGCCGAGGACCGGGGCCGCAATCGGTTAAAGGTCATCCATGGCTCCTCCACTACACAGGAAGGCCAGCGCCGCACCATCAAAAGGGCCCTCCACGACCTCCTCGATCAGGGCAACTTGGCATCTCATGCCAACACCGTCATGCGCTCCCGGGACGCCCTCACTCTTGTGCTCGACCTCACCGCGACGTCGAGCCCAACCCCGATCAAGCTACGAGACGTCTGGGCCTGAGCCCCGTCTTTCGATTCGGCCCCGGGACATCGGACCTAGAAACCGATGGTAAATCTCGAGTCGACATGAGATCTTGCTTCTCCATAAGCTGATGGTTTCTGCACCAATTCCTTCGGGGGCTCGTCCGATTTGGCGCTACGTTTCCTTACGACTACACCGTCACCCTTGATACTGGGGACTCCGGTTCGCTTCTTGCGGGGGAAAGCCTTGCCCAACACTGCATCCTTTCCCGACAACCTCGGGACGTTAGAGGAACAAGCACTCCGATACCCCTCACACGGAGCCCATCATTCGATCCTCTTCGCTTTTATGCGTGCCCGCATCGGAATTACGACCTCCTTCGAGGACGGGAAGCAGCATCTGGATCGCCGTTACGTCACGGCCATCGAGGAGGCCGGGGGTACGCCGGTGCCCCTGCCCACGACAGACTCGGAGGCCACGTTCGAGACGTTGCTCGACCAGATCGACGGGCTCGTAGTGCCGGGCGGCCCCGCCGTGACGGAGGGCCTTACCGGCCCGCTTCCCGACGACCTCGACCCGCTCGATGGACTGCGGGCCGATTCGGACCGACAATGGATCGAGCGGTGTTGGCGCGCCGGTCGTCCCACCCTGGGCATCTGCTACGGCATGCAGCGACTCAACGCCCTCGCGGGCGGCACCATCTACGGCGACGTGGAGGCCGAGCACGACGGCGCTCACACCCACAGCCAAAAACGAGGGGGCACGACCCACCCCATCACGTTCGACGAATCGTCTCGCATGCGCGAACTGCTCGACACAGACACCCTGACCGTCAACACGCGTCACCTCCAGGCCATCGCGAGCCTGGGCGACGGCTTCTCGGTGGCTGCCACGGCGCCGGATGGCGTGATCGAAGCCATCGAGCACAAAAGTGGGCGTCTTTTTGGGGTCCAGTTCCATCCCGAACGGATGGGCGTCGTAACTCGACCGCTCTTCCGAGCACTTATCGAGCAGGCCACGCCTTCGTCGACGACGGTTTCTGCTTAACCCCCGCTGCTCCCTTCTGCCGACGCATCCGTCGCCATGCGTGTCCCGTCTCCGTCCGATCTTTTTCCCAAGACCGACGCGTCTTCTCCACCGAGGGCCGACCAACTGATCAGACGCCTCTCGGCTGTCATGCTGAGCATCGTGGCGCTGCTTGTTCTCCTGATCGTGGGCCCACAGTTCCACCCGGGTCAGTCCCAGATCGTCTCTGAAATTCTCCCGCTGAGCCTCTCCTCGTCTCCAGACACGGACGCGGCGTCGCTGCGCGAGGAGGACCGCTCGACTCTTACTCCGAAGGACCTGCCCGCCCACCCCTCCGCGAAGCTGGATGCGTACTTCCCTCCTTCCACCTCGGCCTCGTCGGCGAGCACGTCCGCGGTCCTTCCGCAGTTTCACGACCTGCTCCGTCAGTACACCCTCCGGCAAACGCAGGATGACAACTTTACCATCCGCGTCCTCGACCGCCGGTCGGATGAGGTGCTGGAGTTTTTCGAACTGACGGAGCTCCGGACGGCGTACCGACAAGGGAAGGATCTGGACTGGGAGACCGTGGATGAGCACCGCTACGAGGCCATGGAGCAGCTCGTGGACACGTACGAGGAGCGCGGGGTGCCCCTCGAAGACATCGTCGTGCGGTGGGGACGCGCCAATCAGGTCAAGGCGGCCCACGAGCGGGGACGGCCCTACCAGGCTTACGAACGCCGGCTCGCCGAGTACCTCGGGCTGAGCCTGCTTGCCACCGAGATTGGCACCGTCGAAACCTTCAACCAGGACCACCTCGTGTCGGCGGCCGGGGCGCGAAGTCGTTATCAGATGCTGCCCTGGGTTCTGCGCCGGAGTGGGGTGAACGAATACACCCTTCCCACAGAGACGGACTCGTGGGTGCGCGTGCGGGAGGAACGTCACCCGCTCCTCGTTCTCGAGCCGGCGTTCCTGCTGCTGCGCGGCTACGTAAATGCCGTGGGTCAGGAAATCCCGGGCCTCTCGGCGTACCACACCGGGCCCGGCAACATCTTCAAACTATACCGCAAGTACTACACAGAGTCGGATCACTTCACGTCCTCCGCCACCGTGGCCGATGCGTACGCGTGGGCCATCACGGAGGGATTTGACATCGTCAGCGAAAATTCGACATTCGGTGGAGACTCCCGCGGATACGTGCCCGCCGCCTACGGAGCCCTCGTGGCCCGCGAGGATCGGCCTCTCGACCCGTCTCCGCCCCTCCAGGCGGCCCGTCTGCAGCTGAAGCCGGGGGCCTCCATCACGCTACGCGAGCTTCTCGCCCCGCTCGATTCTGCGGGCCAGTCCCGACGGCTGCCGGGATGGGGCCCGAAGGCCGACGACGGCACAATCTACGAGCGATTTCGAGCGCTCAACCCGCACATCCATCTGCCGCCCTCCACCGACGGGACCGTGCCGGAGGGGGGAAACGTGCGCTTCGTCTCCGCCGTCGACGGCAAAGCCGTTCGCTTTTTCCTTCCCCTGCGCGCCCCTGCCATCCTACGGACCGCTGGGCTCGACGCCATCGACCCGTCGGCGACGTTTCGCTACGAGGACTCGACCTACGCCGGCCCAGCCTCCAGCCAAGTGACCCGCTGGGACCGGCAGTACGAGGCGCTCGTCGACGACATCGAGCACTTTGGCTTCACCGAACAGAACCGCGACCGCCTCCTCCACCTCCACGACCGGTTCGAGACGCTGGCCGAGCAGAGGCCGACCCGGTACCGCCGCCGGCAGCTTCGAATCATCAGCATTCACCGGCGCCTCTGGCGGTCGGCGCCGTGGGAGGAGTTGGCCGAGGCGACGCGACGCGCCATGGACCGGATGAAGGTTGAGGGACAGCCCCTCGATTCCCTGCCCATCCGCACGCCGGTTCCGGAGTCCCTCCAGGTCAGCATCCGACGTTGACCGTGGACCCTCGCTGAGAAATGACGTTCTCCGCCCGGTGAACACCGGACAGGCAGAAACACACCCTGACGGCACGAAGAGGACACAAGGTTACTCCTCGAGGAAGTCGCCCTGCTCGATGCTCTTCCGGAGCTCCTGGAGCGACATCACCTTCTGCTGGAGGCGCTGGACCTGGTCGCCGTTTCCCGACAACTGGCGAGACTGGTACATCCGCTCCCGAACGGCCTCCAGGGCCTCGTCCACGCGGTCGAGCTTCAGAAACTTCATCGCGCTCTCGGCTGCCTCGTAGGGCCGGTCGTTGAGGTGGGGAACGGGGATGTCCTCCTTCTCGGCCCAGTGCTCCGACGCCTCGTGCTCGTTCATCATAACAGACGCGCCCAGCCGCTGAAGGGGCTCTCCGTGCTCGCCACTCAGAATCGCCTGTGGTTCCACGGCGTTGTCATCGTACATCTCCCTCAGGGTCCGCGCAAGCCTGCGGGGCGGTCCCTCGGTAAACTCGTCCAGGGCCATGTGGCCGAGCACGAAGGCCACCATGCGACTTCCGTGCTCCAGCATGAGGCGGAAGAGCACCCGCTCCTCCGGTAGTGGCGCAGCGGTCGTCTTGGGGGACGAGGACGGCTCTTCAGCCTCCAAGGGGGAGGCCTCCCCGTCCTCTGACGGCGCCTGCGCCTCGGCGGCCTGCTCCCGACGGCCATCGGGACGCGTCTGCTGGCGCTGCTCGCGCTCCCGACGGCGCTGAGCCCGGCGCTCGATCTGCTCGCGCGCCTCCTCCAGCATACGGAACAGATCGGAGTCCGGCACGCCCGTCACTTCGCTCGTGCGGGACACATATTCGCGGCGCAAATTGGGATCGGGAATGCGGGCCACCGAGCCGATAATCTCGCGCTGCACCTCGACGCGATCTTCGGGGGCGTCAAGCTCGCCGTTGCGGCGGGCGCGCTGGTAGGCAAATGACGGAAGATCCTGCCGGTGCTCTGCGACGTACTCGGCAAAGGCGTCGCCCCCCTGTTCCTGCACGTAATCGTCCGGATCGCTCCCCACCGGCAGTTCCACGGCGTAAGCCCCCATGCCCTCCTCCAGCACGCGCTCCAGCCCTCGCATGGTCGCCCGGCCGCCGGCCTCGTCGGCGTCGTAGAGCAGCACTGCCCGGTTCGCGTATCGATCCAGCACAGTCACCTGCTGTTCGGTGAGGGCCGTTCCGCTGGAGGCAACCACGTTCTCGATTCCCGCCTGTGAGAGACTGATCACGTCCGTGTAGCCCTCCACGAGCAGTACCTCGTCCGTCTGGCGGATGGCACGCTTGGCCTGGTGGAGACCATAGACGACCTCTTTCTTATGGTAGACCTCCGTCTCGGGCGAGTTGATGTATTTCGGCTGGTCGCGCTCATCGTCGGGGTCCAAGATGCGACCGGCAAAGGCCAGCACCTTACCGATGTGGGAGAGAATGGGGAAGATGATTCGCCCCCGGTACCGGTCGTAATACCCGCTCCCGTCGTTGCGCTCAATGACGAGACCGGCTTTTTCGAGCGTGCTCGGGTCGATCTGCTCCTCCTCCGCGGCCGACAAAAGGGTGTCCCATTCGTTCGGGGCATACCCGAGGCCGAATTGCTTGATCGTCGTCGGCGAGAAGCCGCGCTGGCGCAGGTAGTCGAGCGCGGGGCGGCCTCGGTGCGACTGGGTGAGCTGGCGGTAGAAAAACCGCGCCGCGAAACGAAGGGCGTGCAGGATGGCCTCTCGCTCGTTGGCCGCCTCCTGGTCCGCCTCCTCCTCGGGCAGGGGAATGCCGTACCGCTCGGCCAGAATGCGCGCGCTTTCCAGAAAGCCGACCCCCTCGATCTCCTGAACGAATTTGAAGACATCCCCCCCATTCCCGCAGCCGAAGCAATAGTAGAGATTCTCGTCCGGATCGACGCTGAAGGAGGGGGTGTCCTCGTTGTGAAACGGACACAGCCCCATGTACCGCGAGCCGCTCTGCTTCAGCTGCACGTAGTCCTCCGCCACCTCCACGAGATCGGCCGCGGTGCGGACCTCGTCAACTTTTTCGTCCGGGATTGGCATAACAGGAATAGGGAATCACGGCGAGACCGGGATACATGTGTATGGCATGTGTATCCGGGCAATCCGAATTCAGTTTCGCTACGCGACGAGAGAGCTCTCCTGCCCCTTTACTGGGACACTCCGATGCACGCTCTCCTCCTCCCCCTCTACCGGCCCCACGTCGGGCGGGTCGGCACACTGGCACGCGGGGAGGCTGGCACAGAGAAGCAGGGCGGCGAAGAGGAAGAATCGTTTCATCAGTGAGGCGAAATCCATGAAGACCTGTTGCGACAAGGTGGAGCGCACTGGTGTAGAGGTGCCTTGCCGGGACACCTCTGCCGACGAAAACGCCTTTTCACAAAGAAGGCTACGGATCGCGGGTTTACAATGTGTCCGTCGCTTTGGAGCTTTCATGGCGAATGTGCTCGGCACTCGATCGCCGTCCTCTGTCCGCTCGCCTCTACAGACATTTTTCTCGCATGACCGATCTGCAAGACCGCATCGAATCATTCGTCGCCCAGACCGAAGAGCCCGCAGGTGTGAGCCGGGGCCCGGCCAGCAACGCCGTGGCCGATCTCGTTCGGGCCCTTAACGCCGGACAAGTCCGGGCCGCCGAACCCACGGAGGACGGCACGTGGCAGACCAACGCGTGGGTAAAAGAGGGCATCCTGCTCGGCTTCCGCATCGGGCGCACCGTCGACTATTCGAGTGACCGGTTTCCGTTCTACGACAAGAACACATTCCCCGTGAAGCCGCTCCGCAAGGCCGATGATGTGCGGCTCGTTCCGGGAGGCTCCTCAATCCGCACCGGCTCGTATGTGGCGCCGGGAGTGGTGTGCATGCCGCCCATGTACGTGAATGTGGGGACGTACGTCGACGAGGAGACGATGATCGACTCGCATGCCCTGGTAGGCAGCTGTGCACAGATCGGGAAACGCGTGCACCTCTCCGCGTCGGCCCAGGTAGGGGGCGTGCTGGAGCCTGTGAGCGCCACCCCGGTCATCGTGGAGGATGACGTCTTCGTGGGAGGGAACGCGGGACTCTACGAAGGCTGCATCGTGCGGGAGGGAGCCGTGCTCGCCGCGGGCGTCACGCTCACGTCCTCGACTCGGCTGTACGACCTCGCGGAGGAGACCGTCCACACGGCGTCCGACGGATCGCTGGAGGTGCCGGCCGGGGCCGTCGTCGTGCCCGGCTCCCGCTCGGTCGACTCGGAGTTTGGACAAAGGCATGGCCTCTCTCTCTCAGCCCCCATCATCGTAAAGTATCGCGACGCCGACACCGACGCGGCGACGGTGTTGGAGGATGCGCTGCGCTAGCGCACGAGTGGATTGAGAATGCGACCGGGGTCACCCTCAAGGCTCCTCGCGGATCGGTCCACGCGCGAGATGGCTCCCGTCACTGGAGCCAGATCAGCAGGTAATCGATGGGGCTGAACTGATACAGGATGACCAGTCCCAGGGCACCGAGATACACGAGGCGCCAGGTCGCATGTGCTCGCTGCACCTGAGCCAAACCCATAATGGTGAGGATCCAGGCAAAGCCGCCGACGTGGGCCGCGGCGTAGGTCGTAGCCACAAAGACCAGAAGCGACGCGTACCGGAAGCGGGCGCTCCGTTCCGAGGACACCGGCCAGAGGAACGACACGACGACCCACGACTCCACCAGGAGCGTCCAGGCCACGAGCATCACCGACAGCGGTCGAAGACGCGCCGCCCCCATCAGAGACACCTGGTCGAGCGTGCTCGAATAGGCCGTGAGTCGATCGATCGCCTCCTGGTTCTGAAAGTACGTATCGGGGGTCATGCCCGTAAACAACTGGCCCACACTGAAAAGGCGCTCGTCAGTCAGCATCGAGAACTGGTAGTACTCGCCCGTCAGAAAGTCCGGGGTCCGGAGCTTCCACGCCACGGCGAACAGAAAGCAAAGCCCCACCAGCAACCGGGCGTTAACGCGCAGGGCCGTTGCCGTGTCGTCGGCCATGCAGGACAGGCCGAGGGCGAGGCACCAGTAGGTGATCAGGTACTTGTGGTTGTCCGCATCGTGCCAGAGAATTGCGCACCCTATGCCCATTCCTAAAGCCAAAAGCATCCAGTATCCAGGCACAAGTTGAAGCGGACGGTAGACCAGCCCCGCCACGGCGCCGAGTTGTAGAGCAATGCTTACCTCCTCGTGTCCCACAGGGTAGAGCAGCAGGAGCACGAGCGTGAGGGGTGCCACCAGATCCAGGATCGGGCACTCCTCAAGTCGACGGCGGGCCTTCGAAAGTGCCGTCCGGACACGAGACGACGCCTCTGCACGTGCATCAGGCAGGTATGAGCGGAGATCTGGCATGAATGCACAGAGGGAACGGGGAGAAGAGGTCCGATCTCGCAATTTGTTAGTCCACAGGCTGACTGTCCCCCGCCGATCGGGTGGCCGATAAGAGGGGCTCTGCGTCCAACCCATACGGGCGACTCACGAATCGATACCGCCACACCCTAACCCGAACGGCGACGACCGGTACGGAGGGACGGTCCGAGGTCTCGTGCGACGGAAGGAAGCGGTACTGGGGAGGGGAGGGGGTGGCTGCTCCCGGTGCATCCGCGTCCCTACTGGAGTCGGGGTCCGTCTCAACCCACTTCGCGTTGGCCAGGTACTGAGCGAGCGACTCGACGCGGGTCGGGGTGGGACGGGCGCGCAGGCGCTCGACGTAGCGGCGAAGATGCCCGGGCAAACGAACCCGTGCCGTGTCCTCCGGCGTGAGGAGGGAGTAGCGCACGAACCGCGCCTGCCGCTTGTCGACGGTCGAGAACATGCCAAACCCGCCCCCCTCCCATGGCGTCTGGTTCTTTGCCGCCGAGAGGTAGGTGTGCACACCGGCAACGCCGATGAGCAGGGCCGGGGCCAGGAACCAAAGGATCAACTGGCGGCGCGTGGGACGGACCATCGGAGTGGGCAGTGTCTGGAGCGACGGCTGTGCCTTCCGCCCATGATAACAACGATAACAGACAGACAAAACGTCCGTGTTTAGACCCGTGTCTAGACCACTCCCCACACGCTTCGCACCACAATAAAAAATGCCCCTGGGCAGAGGTGCCCAGGGGCATTCGTTTGGGCCGAACCGAGTTTACCACTCGGGTTCGGTAATGGGCTGAATGTTAGTGGCGTTCAGTCCCTTCTCCGTCTCCTCGATTTCAAACTCGAGGCGATCGCCTTCTTCCAGGTCTTCGTCGGGCACCTCACTGTGATGGAGGAAGACATCGTCTTCTCCATTGTCAGGTTCAACGAATCCATATCCTTCGGCCGGACTAAACCACTTGACGGTTCCTGTCTCCATAATTCGGTTTGGATCTTCTAATATTCGCTTTCAGTGCTCCTCCGACTCCCCCTCCCAGAAGGGAAAAGGACCCGGATTCTTTAGTGACGCCAACTTTTTATGCAGCCTCGCCCCACTTGTTCTCTGTTCGTCGGGAAAACAGCCTCCGGGCAGTCCTGCCTCTCAAGGGGGCCGATCCAGGATTCTTCACGGCCCGGGGGCTTCGTCTGAATTTCACAGTTCAGGCCCCTACATTTTCTCGCCGCACACGCTTGGTTCACGCCATTCGCTCCGCCATGACGCATCGTTCTTCGGTTCTCTGCTCTATTCTCCTGCTCGTGGTCGGGAGCCTCTTAGTCACGATGGGAGCGGGATGCTCCTCCTCCGACCCCACGACACCGGCGACCGATGACCCGTCGCCAGCCCCCAGCCCGTCCCTGTCGCTGCTGTACACGACCCCTGACGCCGGACTGGTGCTTTACGACGCTCGCAGCGACGCCGCCCGCACGTTGGTTACGGGGGCGGACGCTGAGGGGCCCCAGACCGTGTCACCCACTGGACGCTACCTCGCCTTTAGCTACGCCACGGCCGATTCGTCGTACCTTGCCCTGCTGGACCTTGAGACCCGACACCTGCAACGCGTGCACGCCCTGGCGGGAGCCGTCACGTACTCCCTGGCCTGGCACCCCAATCAGGACCGACTCGCCTTCGGCCACTATCGCCCCACCGAGAACGGAACGCGCGGGCCGGGCGGCATTCGGGTGTCCACGCCCGGCGGAACGACCCGCGACGTCGGCTGCAGCGCCGCCCGCGAGGTGCTGCACTGGCTCTCCGAAGACGCTCTCGCCACCCGCACCGACGACAAGCTGTACGTGGTGGCCACGGAGGACTGTGCCACGAAGGCCTCGCTCGACGCCCGCCGCATGCACCTGATCCACTACGCGCCGGACGGCCGGCAGATGGCCTACATCCACCGGGAGCTCCGCTACGACCGGGAGGCCGGGGACTACGTGCCCGACTCGTCGCTCGCCCTAAGCGACCCTCAAGGCAAAAATGCCGAAACGCTCTTCGGCGACGAGCGGCACGTTCGCCACCTTCGCTGGTCGCCCGACGGGTCCGAACTGGCCTTCGACGTGGCAGTGCAGGAGTCGGGGCATCGCCAGCTCGTAGTGTACGACGGCACCCGCCCCACCTTTCTCATCTCCCCCGAAGAAGCCACAGCGGACCAAGTCCATCCGCGCTGGTCCCCCTCGGGCAGGCGCGTCGCCTTCACCCTCCGCACTCGCGAGGGGAGCTACGGTGCGGTGCGGGTGAAGGGACAAACGAGACGCCTCGGGTTCGTCGACGGGGCGGTCTGGGGCTGGCTCGACGACCGCTCGGTGGTGGTGCCGGGCCCGGATTCGGTGCGGGTGCAGACCCTGAACGGAACGACTCGCTTCACCCATCCGGCTCCCGCCACGCTGCTGCACGTGTGGCGCTCCCCCGTCTCCTGACCTCCGTTTCGACCCCAAACGTCAGCATTCATCGGTGGATCGCCGCACCGGAAGGAGGCGACATCGGCAGGCGCCCCACTGGAGGGCAAAGGACTCGAAGCGCCTTCTGAAAATGCCGACGAGGCCACGAATTACCCCTGAATCTCCGTGACGAGCTGAATTTCCTTCAGCACGCTTTGCACCTCGAAGCACTCTTCGAAGGTGCCTTCGTAGACGTCGGCCTTGCCCTCGTTGTGCACGGTCCAGGCCATGTCCTCGGCTTCGCTGCGGCTGCAGCCCGTGGCCTTGATTAGCTGTCCGATGACCTCTTCGAAGGTGTGCACCTCGTCGTTGAACAGAACCACGAACCAGGGGTCATCGGTGCCTTCGCCCTCATCTTTCTCTTCGAGTTCTTCGACCTCCGGCGGCACCGGTTTCACGTCCGGTTCGGTGGGGGCGCCAAGCATACTGGATAAAGGAATCTCAGTCATTGTGGATGCGCAGACTCTTCGACGGATCGGTTTGAATGAGAGCAAATGTCCTTCAAGGGTGGGGGGAGTAGGACAGGAGCGGCTCGTGGTCAGGCCGTTCCGTCCTCGACGGCCTCGGGAGCGGCCGATTCGAGCTGGATGTCAAAATTCTCGGTGACCGGATTGGCGAGGAGCTTCTCGCAGGCCTCCGTGGCCACCCGGCGCGCCTCCTCCTCGTTCTCGGCGTCGATCCACACTTCGGCCTGTTTGCCCATGCGAACCTGGGCCACCTCGTCGTGCCCAAGATTCGTCAGCGCGTGCTGAACCGTCTTGCCCTCAGGATCGAGGATGGAGGGACGCAGGGTGATCGAGATTGTGGCTTTGTACATGATCGAAAGAATGCTATAAATCGAGGCGGGAGGATGACAAGTTCGGCGCGGCGGTCAGGAGGGCTTCGGGCTCTCCTCCGGAGCCGGGGTCGTGAGCGCCTTAATGAGCTGGTAGACGGCCCGCCCCACCCCATGGAGCAGGTAGGCGGCCAGCACGACCAGAAGGCCTCTCTCCTGGAATCCCACAATGAGCACGCCCGCCAGGACGTAGGCGGCGGTCTTCTTGGGGTGTACCCGCATGTACTGAAGAGTGGGCATCGGAATGGTGTCAAACCGAACGCTCGACACCATGAGGCCCGACAGCACGATGACGACGGGGAGGATGACCCGAAGACTGTCGAGGGCAAAGACGCCGCCCCAGGTCGAATTTTCGGCGGCCAGGATGAGCGCGACGAGGGCAATGGCCTGCCCCGGAATGGGGAGCCCTTCGAAGCTCTCCTTGTCGGCATCGTCGGCGGCCACGTTGTAGCGGGCCAGCCGCACGGCCCCGCAGAGCGCCGGAAGGGCCGCGACGATCATGCCGAGCGGACCGAAGGCGTCCAGCACGTACCCGTAGATGAGAAAGGCGGGCGCAATCCCAAACGAGACGATGTCGCTGAGGGAGTCGAGTTGGACGCCAAAGGGGCTGTCGGTATCCGTGAGCCGGGCCATCACGCCGTCGAGCAGGTCGAAGAAGCCGGCCAGCACGATGAGCCAACAGGCCCTCCCGAAGGCCGCTCCGAGCACCTGTGTGAGGGCGAGAAATCCGCACAGCATGTTCATGAGCGTGAAGAAGGAGGGCACGGCCACACGGGGCGGGGGGCGTTCGCCTCGCTGCTCGCGGCGAGCGGTGCGGTATGCACTAAGGCGGCGCCGGACGCGCGCCGGGCGGGAGGACCGCTCCTCCGCCGAGACGGAGCTGCTACGACCGAATCCGAATAGATCAACCATTGAATACGATCGGAAATCGATCAGGAAGCAGACGAGCGACGGGACGAGGACGAAGCGGGGTCGGATACGGCGCCGGTGGAACGCGATTCAGACGAGACTGAGACTTCTGGGTTGGGGATTCGGCCGAGAACCGTCGTGCCCGCCCGAACGGTTTGTCCCTCCTGCACGTCGAGGTTGACCGATGGCGGCACGAGAAGATCCATCCGGGAGCCGAACTTGACGATGCCGAAGCGTTGGCCGGCCTCCACGGTGTCGCCCTCCGCAAGGTCATACTCGATGCGACGCGCCACCGCCCCCGCAATTTGCTTGAACAGGATCTTCGTTCCGCTTGGGTGCCGCAGGCCAAACTCGGACCGCTCGTTCTTCGTGCTGGCCTTCGGGTGCCAGGCCACGAGGTAGTCGCCGGGGCGGTACTTGGCGTATTCGATGACGCCGCGGGCCGGCACGCGGTTGACGTGCACGTCGAGGGGGGAGAGGAAGATGGAGATCCGCTGCGCCGGGCCTTCCAGGTAGAGGGGCTCCTGCTCGTCCACCACCTCCACGACGCGCCCGTCGGCCGGGGCCACGATCCCGTTCTCGCGGGCGTCCGGGGGTGGGGTGCGCTCCGGATCCCGGAAGAAGTAGAGCGTGAACGCGAGGCCTCCCACCGCCAGCGCCAGCATCGGCCCGCGCCAGAGCCACGATTCGACCCACAGTGCTCCCACGGCCAGCAGGAGCGCCAGGCCCCCTACGATGGCGATAATGGTGTACCCTTCGCGTGCAAACACGGGACGAGGTGGCGGAAGACAGAAAAACGTCGCTTCGGCCCCGGAACCGTTCGCTGTACCACCGCCGCACAGCGAAGTTCAGCCCGGCGTCATGAACATCGTTCGGAGACCTGTCTCCTCGAACGAACTGAGCGGAGAAAGCCCTTCAAGACTGACAGGAATCCGAGACGGGGGAAGTACTCATCCGAACCGATCGAGCACGTCTGCTGGCTCCAGGCGTTTGATGTCGGTCCGGTCGAAATCCGTGTCGAAGCTGACGAGGTCCAATTCCCGGGACGTGGCCGCCACGTACTGGTAGGCGTCGTCGAAATCGAGATTGTATTCGTTCATGGGCGCCTCCAAGTCCAGAAACTCCCGCGACGCAAGCACAACTCGCTCCACTTCCGACTCGTGGAGCGTTTCCCGTATAAACTGAAAGTAATCGGGAAGTTGACCACTCGCTTCCAGAATCACCCCGATCGACCCGAGGCTATGTTCAGTGACGGAGAATCGGGATGCTGAAACGGTCGAAAGCATACGGGTCGCCTCTTCTGCTCGCTCCTGGTTGAACAGGTACTCCAGCCAGATGCTCGTATCGATCAATAATCGAGCGCCTTCTTGA
>CAZMDV010000013.1:0-19577 GCA_964564875.1 uncultured Salinivenus sp. | reverse complement strand
ACTTTTGCCGACGCATGACCGGCCACAGCAAAAACTCAACGCTGACCGATCACGGCCTATGACTCTTCCGAGCCTGGGGCCGGGTCGCTACGCCTGGCTCTGGTTCTACTACGCGGAAGAGAAGCCTTACGGTGCGGCATTCACTGTGAAATGACGGCCGCGCGCCTCGTCAACGAGTCGTTTTCTCTCACCAAAGACAAGCAATCCTCATGCACGCGACCCGAGCTTTGGAATGCCTTGGGGGCGTACTCCTGGCCAAGTCCGGGAGACATGACCGGGCACCTGGAAGCATTCCAGGCGCCCCACGGCCGCATTCGCTTTGCCGGGGAGCACACCTCGGTCCTCCAGGCGACCACGTAGGGACGCTCCGCCCCGGCGTCCGCCGGGCCCGGGGGAGGAAGTGAACAAATCGTAGGGAGGAGGCACGGGGCTCCGTTTCGACTCCGCTTCGCTTTGCTCAGAATGAATTCTGTTCTACAGGAGCTTCACCGGCGGGAAGCTGCCGTATTTCCAAAGTGTCCGGTAGTGAAGCGTTCGTAACGGTTTCGGGATGGATCAACGAAATCTGCCGGTCGTTGCACCCCCACCGTGCCCCTGAAGAGTAGTGCTAGCTTCGCATCTTTCCCGCAGAAAAAGTATTGCCAACGTATGCCGTATCCTAAGCAAATGGTCGAGCCCATGCGCGAGGAGCTTACGCAACTCGGTGTCGAGGAACTGCGCACGGCCGACGAGGTCGACGAGGCCTTCGAGGCGGCCGAGGACGAAACCATGCTCTTGGTTATCAACTCCGTATGCGGCTGCGCCGCGGGCAACGCCCGACCCGCCGTGGCTAAAGCCCAGCAGGCTACCGAGCTGCAGCCCGATCGCTACGTAACGGTCTTTGCTGGTCAGGACCTTGAGGCCACGGAGCGCGCCCGGGAGCACCTATCCGGCATTCCGCCGTCCTCGCCCTTCTTCGCCCTCTTCCGCGACGGGCAGCCCGTATACTTGGTGGAGCGAAAGCACATTGAGGGTCGGAACGCCAACGTCATTGCCGAGGACCTGGTGGAGGCGTTCGAGGCTTACTGCACCGACGAGGCCCCGCCGGCTGACGCTCCCACACGGCCCGACCCCTCGTCGTCCGGCGACGGGCTTCCCTCCACGTTTCAGTCCATCTCGTAAATGAACGAGCATAGAGGCCTCGGTTGGGGGGCGTACCGAGTGAATTCGACCTTCCTCGTTTCGATGGATCGTGCTGTATGTCTGACGCTGACTCTCCATCCGAGAGCCCATCGCCGTCCGCGGAGACCGCCGCGGTGGGCGACCCCACCCTTGAGGAGGCCGCGGAGGCCATCATTTTCGCGGCCGACGAGCCGGTGCCGCCCGATCGGATTGCCGAGATTATCGCCGACGTGACGGGTCGTCCGCAGCCCTCCGACGACGAGGTGGATGCCGCCGTCGAGCGACTGAACGAGGAATACACCGACCGGGGTCAGGCACTCGAAATTAAGTCGTGGGCCGGCGGCTACCGGATGGCGACCCGCTCGTCGCTCTCGCCCTTCGTGAAGACCTATTACGTGGAGGAGCAGGAGACAAGCCTCTCCCGCTCGCTTATGGAAACCCTTTCCGTCATCGCGTACCGACAGCCCGTCACGCGCCCTGAGGTCGACTTCGTGCGCGGGGTTAATTCGGACTACGCCATTCGGAAGCTGCTGGAGATGGACCTGGCCAGTGTGGAGGGGCGGGCCGACTCGGTGGGCCGGCCGCTGCTCTACGGCACCACCGACCGGTTCCTTGAGCAGTTTGGCCTTGACGATCTAGAGGACCTGCCCACGCTCCGCGAGGTGGAGGACCTGCTCGACGACCCTGCCTTCGACGACGAACGGGCCAAGCTCCTCCAGCTCGACCGGGAGGAAGGCATCTCGGTCGACATGCTCGACACTCAGGCAGAAGAAGCGGCCGATGATGAAGCAATACAGTAGTCGGTAAAGCCGTCCCGGTCGGACAGCTCCACGAACCAACCCCCTCAGCATGGCGAGCCAGGACGAACAGACCGAACGGGAGGGCATGCGCATCAACAAATACATCTCGCATGCTGGAGTATGCTCCCGGCGCGACGCCGATCGACTTGTGGAGCAGGGCCGCGTGACGATTGACGGCGAAACGGTCACGCAGCACGGCACGCGGGTCCGAGAGGGCCAGACGGTCACGGTGGATGGAGAGGAGGTCTATCCCCTTGAGTTCGAGTACATCCTGCTCAACAAGCCGAAAGACACGATCAGCACTACCGACGACCCGAAGGGCCGGCAAACGGTGCTCGATGTGATTGGGGTTCCGGACGACAATCCCTCGGGCCTCTTCCCGGTGGGGCGGCTGGATCGGAATACGACTGGGGTGCTCCTCGTGACCAACGACGGCGACCTTGCCCACCGGCTTATGCATCCCCGGTACGAGATCCCCAAAATCTACTACGTGCGTGCCCAAAATCGGGTCAAGCCCCACCAGCTGGATCGTCTGCAGCGGGGCATCGAGCTCGACGACGGGGAAGCGGCGGCTGATCAGGTGGCTTATCTTGATCCGCAGAGCAAAACCGACATTGCCCTGGAGCTCCACGAGGGCCGCAACCGACAGATCCGCCGGATGATGGAGGCCCTGGGCCACTCCATCGTGCAGCTCGAGCGGGCGAAGTACGCCCACCTCACCACCGGCCCCCTCCAGCGCGGCGAGTGGCGCCGCCTCGACCCCGAGGAAGTCCGAGAACTCTACAATCGCGTGGACCTGCAATAATCCTTTTTATACCAATGACCCAACCGGTCACGAATGGCATTCCCGACACTGCTGCCGACGACAAGATCAAGACCGAAGGCCTCACCTATGATGATGTGCTTCTCGTTCCGGGGCACTCCACGGTCATGCCTCGCGAGACAGATACGTCGTCTCGGCTCACCCAAAACGTTAAGCTGAACGTGCCCATTCTGTCGGCGGCCATGGACACGGTTACCGAGGCCGACATGGCGATCGCCCTGGCCCGGCAGGGGGGCGCCGGCGTGCTCCACAAGAACATGCCGATTCAGCAGCAGGCCGAGGAGGTGCGGCGCGTGAAGCGGTCGGAAAACGGAATGATTCTCGACCCGATTACGATCTCGCCGCACGACACGGTGGCGGACGCCCGCAACATGATGAGCCATTATTCCATCGGGGGCATCCCGGTGGTCGACGAGTCGGACAAGCTCGTGGGCATCGTCACGAACCGGGACGTTCGGTTCGAACTAGATGGAGACACCCCGATTCGAGAGATGATGACGGCCGACGATCTGGTGACCGTTCCGGTAGGGACGACCCTGGACGAGGCCGTCGAGATCCTTCAGGCGCACAAGGTCGAGAAGCTGCCGGTGGTGGACGAGGAGGGCTATTTGAAGGGGCTCATCACGTTCAAGGATATTCGCAAGCGCCGCAAGCATCCGAACGCCTGTAAGGACGATCACGGCCGGCTGCGCGTGGGAGCGGCCGTCGGCGTGACCCCGAAGGTCATGGACCGGGTCGCGGCGCTCGTGGAGGTCGGGGTCGACTTCGTCGTTGTGGACA
This sequence comes from uncultured Salinivenus sp., assembly GCA_964564875.1. Classification (GTDB taxonomy): domain Bacteria; phylum Bacteroidota; class Rhodothermia; order Rhodothermales; family Salinibacteraceae; genus Salinibacter. The sequence continues at coordinate 16,013 of CAZMDV010000013.1, read as the reverse complement.
CGGCCCACGGCCACGCCGAGGGAGTCCTCGAAACCATCCGGGGCATCTCGTCGCGGTTCGAGGGGGAGGTCGACATCGTGGCCGGCAACGTGGGCACTGCCGAGGGCGCCCGCGCGCTGATCGAGGCGGGGGTCGACTGTGTGAAGGTCGGCATCGGGCCGGGGTCCATCTGCACCACCCGGGTCGTGGCGGGCGTGGGCGTTCCGCAACTCACGGCCATCATGGAGTGCGCCGAGGAGGCGCGTCCGGAGGGGGTGCCCGTGATCGCCGACGGGGGCATCAAGCAGACTGGTGACATTCCGAAGGCGCTCGCTGCGGGCGCCAGTGCCGTCATGATTGGCAGCCTGTTCGCTAGTGTCGAGGAGAGCCCCGGTGAGACGATTATTTACGAGGGACGCAAATACAAGAGCTACCGCGGCATGGGGTCGGTGGAGGCCATGGAAGATGGGAGCAAAGACCGGTACTTCCAGGACGCCGAGGACCAACTCCGAAAGCTCGTGCCCGAGGGGGTTGAGGGACGCGTTCCGTACAGCGGCACCCTTAGCGAGGTGCTCCATCAGATGAAGGGGGGGCTCCAGGCTGCCATGGGGTACTGTGGCTGCGAGGAAGTCTCCGACCTTTACGAAACTGCTCAGTTCGTGCGCACCACCGCGGCGGGCCTGCGCGAGAGCCATCCGCACGACGTCGAGATCACGAAGGAGTCGCCCAACTACTACTCGAGCCCATCGACGAGGGGCGAATCCTAACGCCAAAGTGATCGTCGGGGACGTTCCTTTCCCTCAGTTTTACTGAGCTGTGCAAACGATCTCAAGAGGACACTGTCAGGTGTGGGAGTATGTGTGTGGGCGTTTTCGCCCATACTTCCAGCCCCCACTCTTCATCCTCGTGCATTTGCGTAGTCCCGAGTGTGGTGGGGGAGAGGCTCTCTGCAAACTCTCCTTTACGTACCGAAAAAGTGCAGCGCGCACGCATGGCTCATCGTATTTCTCGGGTTCGGGCCCAATTAGAGGACCTTGAGGCTGACGCACTGTTGCTCACGTCCCTGCCGGACATCCGATGGGCGTGTGGATTCACCGGCTCGAACGGCCTGCTGCTGGTCGCGCCCGCGTCGTCGCACTTCGTCACGGACGGTCGCTACACAGAACAGGCCAGTGTAGAGGTCAAGGGGGCAGACGTGCACGTCGCCGAGAATGGGCTGTCCGAATCCCTCGCCGACGAGAAGCTTCTGGATCCTTTTTCACGCGTCGCCTTTCAGGCCGATTCCGTCAGCGTGGCGAAGCAGAATGACCTGGCTGATACACACGACTCGGTGGAGTGGGTACCTGCAGCGAACGTACTCACGAGATTGGTGGCATCCAAGGACGACTCGGAGGTCGAACATATCCGTGCGGCCCAGTCGATTACGGAGTCTGTGTTCGAAAATATAATCAACCTCCTCGCGCCCGGCATGACGGAACGGGAGGTCGCCGCTGAGATCGTGTACCGTCACTTAAAGCGGGGGGCGAACTCAATGGCGTTTGACCCCATCGTCGCTTCGGGACCCAACGCGGCCCTTCCGCACGCCCGCCCAACGGACCGGACCCTTCAAGAAGGGGAGTTGGTCGTCCTGGACATGGGCTGCTTCCGAGAGGGATACTCGTCCGACATGACGCGAACCCTGGCGCTCGGCGACCCCGGCCCTGCGGCCTGTCGCGGCTACGAGGCCGTACTGCGGGCACAGGAAGCGGCCCTCGACGCCGCGCAGGCGGGGCTGACGGGGGAGGAGCTAGATGCCATTGCCCGCGACGTACTTGGCGAGGCCGACCTCGATGATTACTTCACACACAGCCTCGGCCACGGCCTCGGTCTTCAGGTACACGAGTGGCCACGGATATCACGGACGGCCGACGACGAGCTTCCGTTGGGGGCGTGCGTGACCATTGAACCGGGCGTGTATGTGCCCGAGGAGGACTACGGCGTGCGGATTGAGGACATCGTTGTTCTCCGGGATGGAGGTAGTGAGAACTTAACGCGGTCTCCGAAGGAATTGCTGACCCTCTAACCCCCCTTTTAATGTCTGTTATTGCAAAGAAAACGCTCCAAGCACTAGCAGTCGCCTCAGCAACACTCGTCGGAGTCGCCCTGCCGACACAGGCCCAGTCTCCCCTAGACGCCTCACCTCAGCTGATCGTCCGGGCGTCGGATGACGCTCCTACTTCGTTTCTCGATCGTCTTCGCGCCCCCTCGGTGAAATCGAGTCCCGACTCGCTCCTGGCGGGCGTCGTTTCGTCGCAGGCGACCTTCAAGACCCCCTCGGATTTGCTGAAAGGCACGTCTGGAGCGGAAGCAATTCCTTCGTTTACGCTCACTGTTCGCGACTCAGTGGCCCTCTCAGCCCTCAGTAATCGACTGAGGCAGCAGTCGGAGGTGCAGTACGTCCAGCCCAACATTGAATACTCACTCGACGTGCGAGCCGGACCAGGGTCCCCAAGTCCGGATTCGATTTTGGGGTCCGACAATGTCTTTGCTGACAGTCTCGACCACCTGTCCGTCATCCGCGCCCTTGAGGGCTGGGAGGAAAGTGCCGGGGAGGAATCTGTGAGCGTGGGGGTGGTGGACACAGGCATTTACTTTGACCATCCCGATTTGGCCGGCCAGTTTTGGCGAAATCCCGACGAGACCCGGAACGGGAGGGACAGCGACGGGAACGGGTATGTCGACGACGTGGTGGGGTACGACTTCGTTGATCAACCTTCCGCCATCGCGGAAGGGGAATATGAAGACCGCGACCCGGACCCTTCTCCGGACTCGCTGGGCTCGTTCTCGGGACACGGCACCGCCGTGGCGGGGGTGATCTCGGCCGCGGTGGACGAGGTTGGGACCGGCGTTGTGGGGGTAGCGCCCCGGACGCGTCTCGTGCCCCTTCGAGCTTTCGCGGGCGGTGGGCGCGGGCAAACCGACGACATTGCCGCGGCCATCGTGTACGGCGCGGACCAGGGCCTCGACGTGTTGAATCTGTCCTTCGGGCGGTCCCGCTCGGCCCCGCTGCTCGAAGAGGCCATTGAGTATGCCGTGGATCGCGGAACGATCGTGGTCGCGTCAGCCGGCAACGAGGGCGCCATCGACGATCCGCACTACCCGTCGGACTACCCGCCTGTCATTTCGGTCTTATGGCTGGCAGAGGACGGGCAGGGCGTTCCTGATTTCAGCCGTAGCCAGCACGGCATTGGGGTCGACCTTGGGGCGCCGGGCTCGGACGTCTTCACCACGCAGTACCCCCGTCTGCGCTTGTTGAACGACCGTCCGGTCCGCCAGGAAGATCTGTATGGGGCATCGAGCGGATCATCGTTCTCGGCGCCTCAGGCCGCGGGAGCGGCGGCGCTACTTCGCTCTGTGGACTCGACCCTGTCCCCGACGGCTGTCCAAAGTATCCTCAACGCCACTGCAGCCAACGTCGAGGGGGCGTCGTGGGATCATACCACGGGCGCGGGCCGCCTCGATGTAACCCGGGCGCTTCTTCGCTCATATCCCGCGCAGACGGAATTGCATGCTCCGTCCCACAATCAGGGTGTTCGAGGCACCGCGCCTGTCCCAGTAGTGGGCACGGCCCTCGCTCCCGGGTTCGAAGAGTATTCGGTATACTACGCCGAGGGCACCCAGGACCTTGACACGCGTCCGGACCCGTGGACGCTGATTGCCGGGCCCTCCGAGTCCCAGGCGCATCGGGATACGCTGGCAACCTGGGACGTGTCGTCCCTCGACGAAGGTGAGTACACGCTCCGGCTCGCCACGACCCTCACGGACGGGCAGTCCGTAGAGGATCGTCGCCGCGTCGTGATCGACCGGAGTCCGCCGGTCGTCGATGTTCAGTTTCTGGGGGCGGGACGGGTGGACGGCCGGTGGGGCATCTTGGCGGACGTGACGTCCGATGACACGGTGCGGTCCCAGATGGAGGTCCGCCTTCAGGGTGAGGAGTACGTTTCCAGAGGAGAGTTTGAAAGCAGTCGTCAAGGCATCACCTGGACCGACGAGAGTGGGCTCGGGGGGGAGGCCTCCGTTCAGGTTACACTTACAAACCGGAGCGGCCTCCAGACAACCCTCGATTCGACGGTGAGTGTGCCCTCAAATACGGCCAATCCCTCGTTTTTCCGGCCGGAGGCCACGAGCGTCCCGGGCGGAACGCTGCTGCCGGACGCGACAGACTTTGACGAGGATGGTCTACCCGAGCTTGTCCTCAATCAGTTTCGAGGTCGAAGGGGGGGCTTGTCCGACACCCTCCGTGCCTTCGAATGGACTGGCTCCGCGTTTGCCCCGGCCGACACGCTGCTGGCCCGGCTCTTCCCGAAGGACGTGGGAGACACTGATCAGGACGGTCAGAAAGAGCTTCTCATGCAAGTGAACGGGGCGACCATCCTCCTGGAGCAGCAGGAGGGGGCGGATGGAATCCCGAAGCGTCTTGTCTACGCCGACACGAGTGCCGTAACTTCGTCGCAGGAGGGCCCATCGTTGCACGGGGCCCGCCTCACGGATCTCGACGCGGACGAGGCTGGCGAGATTGTGGGCAACTGGAAGCGAGATACCACCCGGACGGAGTGGCGGGTGCTGGAGCGGCAGGACGACTCCTTCCAGCGGGTTCAGCGGATCGATAACCCTACGGCCCAGGACCGTCCCGACACCTTACGGGCCGCCCCGAACGCCGCGACCGGCGACTTTGACGGGGATGGGCAGCGCGACCTGCTGGTGGGGGATCGGGATGGGAACTGGATCGTGTACGAGGCGACGGGCGGCGGGTCGCTCGAAGCAGTGTGGACCCACGAGACCGACCGGTTTGCCGCGGACAAGCGCTTTGCGGTCGGGGACGTGACGGGCGACGGCCGACCGGAGTTCGTGACGCACAACACCTACAGTCCCTTTCCGCCGGACGGCGGGCCGCCGGAGCCCCCCATCAGCTTTTACCACGTCTGGAGCGCAACGGGGAACGATGCCTACGAGCGGATTTACCGGCTTCCGGTAGCGGGGGAGCGGTCGGTTGGCGCCCTCGCGACCGCGGACTTTAACGACGATGGTCGGGATGAGATCGCCATCGCTCACCCGCCGTCTCTTATCGTGCTGGGCATGTCGGGCCCGAGCTCGATGGAGGTTCTCTATCAGAACCGGACGAAGCCCGCCGTGAGGAGCCGAAGCCTGGTGGCGGCCGACTTTGATGGGAGTGGGCGCCCCTCACTTTTCACCGCTACGACGGACGAGACCCTCCGTCGATACACAGTCAATCAGTCTGGCGTCCGCCAGCGACCCCCACGCTGGGTGGAGGCCGTACCCACTGGTCCCTCCGGCAGTCGCCTGGAGTGGCGCGCCTCAGGCGCAGACTCGGTGACGGTCTTCGCGGGCCCTCCGAACGCGGACCTCGATCCAGTGAGGACGAGCACGGATTCGTCCCTCGCGATTGCCGACTCGTCCCGTCTCCAGTTTGCGCTCCAAGCGTGGAGGGACGGTGACACGTCGCCCCTCTCGCCGGCGCGCCTCGTTCGGCCGCACGACTCGGCCACGGTGACGGACGTTCAGTACCCGGGTCCGACTACCGCTCGTCTCCGCTTCACGGAACGAATCGCGCCGGTTCCGGACGCGCAGCAGTTCGGGCTGGCGAGTTACGGGGCCCCTCGCTCGGTTCTGCGCAGCAACGACGGCCGCGGGCTCGTCCTGGAGTTCGCGGATGAAGTGGGTGGGCAGCAGGCGACGCTCGCTTGGGAGGACCTCACGGACGAAACGGGGCTCCCCGTGGCGGAGACGGCGGTGGCGCTCTCGTTCCCGGACGCCAGCCGTGCGTCGCTGCACGTGGAGGACGTTTCCATCCTCGCTGAGCAGCGGGTCCAACTCACATTCAACGAGCCGCTGGTCGGCTCAATGGCCCGTGATCCAAGCAACTATGAGGTGCGTCCGGCCGGGTCTGTGGAGAGAGTGGAGGCGGCGGGGGACAGTCCCACGACCGTGACAGTCTCCCTCAACGGAGTGGTCGCCGGGGCCAGTGGGCAGGAGGCCTCGCTGAAGATCTCGTCGCTACAGAGCGCCGAAGGCAACACCCTCGTGGAGGAGGGCGCGACAGTCCGGTTGACTCAGCCCGCCGACGACCTTACTGGGGTCTATGTCTACCCGAACCCAATCAGGTTGTCCAGTGACGTCTCTGAGTTGATGGTGGCAGGCCTTCCTTCGGACGCGACGATCCGGATCTACAGTCCCGCCGGGCGGCTGGTTCGGACGCTCTCGGCGGAGGCAAATCGGAAGGGGGGAACGCCCTGGGACCTCCGCACCCGCCGCGGCGAACCGGTCCCCTCGGGCATCTACCTTGTCCGAGTTGAGGCGCCCGATGCTTCCCCTGTGGTCAAAAAGGCTGCGGTTATTCGTTGAGGACTGCGTCGTAACGTTGATCGGCGGCTGGGCCACGGACGAGCCCTCTCGTCAATGTCTGGCCATTCCTTTTGCTCGTGGAGAGTATCGGAGATTTCCAGAACGACGAACGGTCCCGCGGGCTGCTGCTTATCACCGCAGCAGCACTGGGTTCGTGTCCGGTCTTGGTCGCATTCCGCCCGCTCTGGCCGCTATTTGTTGGGGCTTGCTTCCTGAGCGGCGGTGGCCTCGTTCTGCTCTGGCGGCGCGACTCGATCACAATGCGAGAGGTGCTGTGGGGGGCACTGCTCCTGCGGCTCGCCTTCTTTCCTCTGTTGCCGGAGCTAACAGACGATCCGTTCCGGTACATCTGGGACGGATGGCTCCAGCTAGACGGCATCAATCCCTACAAGTTCGCCCCGTCCGATCCGCCCCTGGAGCCGTTCCAGAACACGAGTCTCTACGAAAAGCTCAATTCTCAGGAGTACTACAGCATCTATCCGCCGCTCTCGCAGGTGTTCTTCGCCTTAGGGGCGCTTTTCTACGATGGAAGCTGGGGGCCGGCGTACTACGTCCTTAAGGCGGCCTTCGTAGGGGCGGAGTTGGGGGGGGTCCTCCTTTTGTCGTGCCTGACGACCCCCCGGAACGTCCTGCTCTACGCGTGGAATCCCTTGGTGCTCGTCGAGACGGCGGGGCAGGCTCACACCGAGGCGTTACTGATTCCCCTGCTGCTTGGGGCGGTGTGGGCGGTACGTCGGCAACGGGGCGGGCTCGCCAGCATCGCGATTGCGGGGGCGGGCCTCGTTAAGATCTATCCCTTTGCCCTCGGCCCTTACCTGCTCCGCCGCTTCGGGTGGCGCGCTGCGTGGCCCGGCGCCCTCGTGGTCCTCGGCCTGAGTATCCCCTACGCCGCCCCATACGCACTGTCCCACATCAAGGCGTCAGTCGATTTGTTCGCCGAACTGTTTGAGTTCAACGCCGGCCTCTACTACTTTCTCAAGCACACCCTCTGGGCGTGGACGGGAAACGACTGGAGCAAGACCATTGGGCCGGCCTTTCGGAAGTTTTTCCTGACAGCGCTGCCCGTGCTGTATGCCCTCGATGCCTGGCTCAAGTGGTCGTTTCGCCGGGCGTGCCTGATGCTCCTGGGCACGTTTTTCGTGCTGAGTACCACCGTGCATCCCTGGTACCTGCTCCCGGTCATCGGTCTCGGCGTGATGGGGCCGCGGCCCTCGTGGCACTGGCTCTGGTTGGGGACGTGCTCGATCGGGACGTACCTGTTTTACGTGGACGGGCCGTACTGGTCCTGGATTTGGATGGGCTGGGGCGGGGCGGCTCTCCTCGCTCTCCTCTCAGCCCACGAGGCGCGCGTCCGCCGCTGGATCCGTCGCCTGCGCGAGGGTCGTCCTCAGAGCCCGCTTTGAGGTTGGCCCTCCATCGCGATCTCTCGCACCCGAAGAATCTCCTCCGGCGTCGTCTCGGGGGCGTGTCGCCAGTGATACTCGTCGTATCGCCGGAACCACGTGAGCTGCCGCTTTGCGTAGCGTCGGGTGTTGCGCTTGATGAGACGAACCATCTCATCGTACTCGACCTCCCCGCGGAGGTGCTGGATCGGCTCTCGATAGCCGATGGTACTGAGGGGAGGTTCGTCGAGCTGAACGCCGTCGATATCCATGACCGACCGAACCTCGTCGAGGAGCCCATCCTCCAGCATCCGGTCCACGCGGCGATTGATCCGCTCGTAGAGACGCTCACGGTCCCGATTCAGGACAACCGTCACGTAATCGAAGGGCGGCTCGGGCTGGTGGTCGTGGTAGTACGAGAGCGTCCTGCCGGTCCCATGGTACACCTCAAGCGCCCGTATTACACGCTGCGTCTTGGTCGGATCCGTCTCGGCCGCCTGCTTGGGGTCGACCTCCTGTAGCTCTTCGTAGAGGGCTTCTTTGCCTTCCTGTTCGAGGCGCTTTTCCAGTCGCATCCGGACCTCGTCGTCCACGTCCGGGATGTCGGCGAGGCCGTACTGGAGGGCGTGGAGGTAGAGGGTCGCCCCCCCGACCACCAATGGTTGGTTGCCGCGGTCGAGAATGGCGTGGATGCGCTCATTGGCCATCTCGGCGTAGGCACCCGCGGACAAGGGATCACGGACGGACCGCTCTCCGACGAAATGATGGGGGACCCGGTCGAGGGCCTCAGGAGATGGCGCGGCCGTCCCGATTGTGAGTTCCCTGTACACCTGCCGACTGTCGACCGAGACGATCTCGGCACCGAGACGCTCCGCCACCTCGAGGCTCATTTCTGTTTTGCCGACGGCTGTGGGACCCGCTATGGTCAGAATGGGAAAGGGGGATGGGGAGGAGGCCATGGACCAGGGTTCATTGCTAGACCGGGCACTTCTTCTGAATATGGGCCCGCTCAAATGGTTTCGGGCCCCAGTCTGCACCGCCGGATTCAGGCAAGAAAAAACCCGCCGCCGGGACGGCCCGACGGCGGGGAAAATTCCCTTCGCTGATTTTCGACGAAGGAACGTTTTTAGGTTGGAGGTTAGGCAGTGGCCGTGGCGGGCTCGACCATCTCGTCCACGTTGAAGCCCTCCTCTTCGGACTTCGCCTTGGCAATGTTGTAGATGATCACGCCGTATCCGGCCTTTGCCAGAATGTCAGCGATGGTGTACCCGACCTGGAGAGAGGCAACAGCACCTGGGGTATTGGTGGGGAACGCCTCCGGGTAGGCCATCGGAATCATGTAAGCGATGGGATAAAAGCCCCACGTTGCCAGCAAGAGCAAGCGGGCGTTGCCAAGAAGGGTAGCGACCCGGCTGCTTTGCCGTTGAATCGTGTCTCCAAGCTGAGTGAAGAGGATGTACAAGATCCAGACGAACGGAATCGTGCTCAGGAAGCCCCAGAGACCGCGCGTGCCGAAGAGGCTCGCATCTCCGCTAATCTCTCCAGGGTAGCCCAGCACGATCATGGCCGCTGCCAGGAATCCCAACTTCGCGGCCAAGGGGCCACGCTCTTCTTTCGGGAGCCCCATCACCAGCACGAGTTCAACGGTGAGGAGAGGGACCGTGAGAAGCCAGTCCACGTAGCGGTAGGCGTCGTTAAACTGCTCACCGGTGGGTTCGTACATTCCGGCTGCTTCGTTGAGGGCATATGCCCCTTCCCAGCTATTGAAGATTCGAAAGTAATGGTAGCCGGCAATGAAGACCACCAGTGCCGAAATCATCATCGAAATTCGATACTTCGGCGCGAGGTTATTCCGAGCCAGGACAAAGAAAACGAACGACGCCGTCATGGTGGCGATGGTGAAGGAGAACATGTTGTACACCAGGGAATACTGGCCCGGCGATAGGGTAGGAAGCTCTTGTAGCATGGGTAGGATTTAGGGGTTGGGTGATAGTTTAAGTGAAGCCGAACACGGTGGAGAACGTACTCAGACCGGATCAGTGGACTTCCGCTGACCCCGCTGGTTCGACTACCTGATCAAGCATATCCGGCACGTCAGATTTGTGCCGGTGGTGAAGGCTTGGCGCTGGAAGCGTTTCCGCTTCGCCATGCATGCGGACATACGCATGCAAGAGTCCCTCACGACAATCAAGTATAGCTTTGAGCCGCCAAGATTGTCAACCTGATTGTCACCAAGACTGCTAAGAATTGTGAGGGACGAGTTACATTCAGTCAGGAGTCACCGCTTCGTGGGAGCCGTAAAGGAGCAGAAGCACCCCCTGCACAACCAGTAGATTTGTGAATAGAAAGAAGGAGGCCTCCTCGATCGGCAACCCAAAAGGCGACACACCGATCGTATGGTTAGGCGAAATTGTCCAGATCCGAGACTGTATCGCGATCGCGTCGGCCACCCACAAATACAGGGTTGGCAGGGCCGTGGTCGCGAGCAGTGTGGAGCGGAGCGCCCAGAGCGTCTCCCCGTCGTACAGCCACATGCCCGCAAGAATAGGAGGGGCCCACGTCAAAATGAGGGCCAAGTACAGAGTGGCGGGACGGCCGTCCACCAGAAAAACAGTGCCGAGTCCCGTCAACCCGACGAAGATTCCGGCCCCGATCCACGAGGCTACGGTCGACGACGATTTCGGGGCATGGGCCACCCGCCCCATATACTGGTACAGGAAGAGGCCTGTTAGAATCGGCTGGAGCACAAAAAAGAGGTATTCTTCGATCGGGACGTACCCGATGGTCCCGACCACACGGCCGGCCCCGTACCACCAGACTTCCCGTGCAACGAGATAATTGTCCCAGGGCGTCGTGTACGTAAGCGCGACGAAGCAAATCAGTGGGATTGCCAGGTCGACGCGAAGGTCGGCCTCCAGTCGCTGTGGTCGCTGGTGTACGAACAGCATCAGCGCGATGGGGGGCAGCAGGAAGACCAGGTGGAAGGTGAGGTAACTCATCGTCGTGCTTCGAACTTGACAACTAGAGGGACGCCAGGACCACGCCCGCTGCATTTCGACCCGAGGCCCCCATGATGCCTCCTCCGGGATGCGTGCTCGCCCCCGTCAGGTACAGGTCATCGACAGGCCCCTTGTAATTTGATGCCCCAAGCATGGGACGGGCTGAGAACATCTGATCGAGGCCCATCTCGAGGTGCATCACGTTGCCCCGGTACAGGCTCAGGTTTTGTTCGAGCCACTCGGGATGCTGGAACAGCTGTCCGACGATGGACTCGCGCGTGCCCGGGGCATACTGCTCGAATTGTGCGATCAGGTTGTCCGCAACGGAATCGGCAATTTGCGACCAAGTGTCCATCCCCGACAACTCGTACGGGAAATACTGGCCCCACAGCCACAGCACCTCGCCACCCGGCGGGGCGAGCGTGTGGTCGACGGCGGAAAAAGTCATGGCGATGATCGGCGGATCCTTGGCCGGACGTCCCGACAGATGGTCACCGTAAGCGCCGCGGAGCTGCGACATGTCTCGACACAGGAGCTGCAACCCGACCCGGGCATCCTCCTCCGGGCACGCCCGGTACGAGACCGGCTCGTCGAGCGCGAGACGCAACATCGCGCCAAACCCGTTCCCGATGCGGAGGCCGTCGGCGTTGTCGGGGCGGTACCGGTCGGGGAGAAGGTGGTCAAAAGTTTCTTTGGCGTGGGTCGCCGAGCATACCGACTGGCTCGTGTAGGCGTGGCCGTTGACCCTTACGCCTCGGGCGTGCCCGTTTTCGACGAGGATCTCTTCGACCGGTGCGTCGGTGTGGACGTCGCCACCATGAGCTTCAATATGGCGCCGCAGGGCCTGGGTCAGCATCCCCGAGCCGCCCTCGGGGCGGGCCACCCCGCCTTCGTGGTAGAGCGGATGCCAGAGGACGAACGGTCCGGTCAAGGGTTCCGTAGGCGGCGGTCCCGACTGCGCGGCCATCCAGGCGATGGCCGTCCGGAGCTTTTCTTCGTCAAAGTACGAGCGGAGAACCTCCTGGTACGGGCGGAGAATGTGCCGAAGCTCTTCCTGCCACCCCAGCGGTGAGCTTTCCCCACGGATCATCTGCTTCGCAATCTCAAGCGGGCTGGGCGGTGTGAGAAAGATCTCCCGCATCGTGCGTGCAAAACCAATCCAGTCGGTGACAAACTGACGATACGCCTGTCCTTCACCCGGAAACAATCGTTCGATGTGGTCGACCGTCCGGTCGAGGTCTCGGTAAAAGTAAATGACGTCCCCGTCCGGGAACGGAGCGACGAACATCGGGTCGAGCTCGATGTAGTTGAGCCCGTACTGCTCAAGCTCGAGCTCCTCAACAATGGGCGTAAGTCGGATTAAAATATGGGCACTCCCTCCAAGGTCCACCTGATACCCTGGAAAGAGCTCTTTCGTCGAGACGGCGCCCCCCACAATCTTGCGCTGTTCGAATACGCCCACGCGGTACCCCGCCTGTGCAACGTAGGCACTTGTGATGAGTCCATTGTGCCCGGCCCCGACGGTGATGAGGTCGTAGTCTTTTCGCATACGTGAGGGTCGAGTGCCTCCACTAGTAGGACGAGAGTGAGCCTTATACCATTACTAAAGAGAACAATCAGGGACGGCATTTTCACGGGCTGACCGGAGAGTTTCCGAAACCGTTGTCTCACTTGTGCGTGGACATTAAAGCCCAGTGAAGGCACCAACGTCACGTGACGACTGGCCCCCGCTCACGGCCTTTCCTCCATGTTATTCCCTTGCCGGCTATGAACTGGATCTACCAAGTTCTGAGCTTTTTCGTCGCCTTCGGCCCGATCATTCTCGGAACGCTTCTCTGGCACTTCATCTGGAGCGACGATTCGGGCTCGTCCGGGGGCCCCCCCGGAGGGCCGCAATGGCATCCGGCGCCACCACCGCCCTCATTTTCGGGGGATCGTCGCCCTCGACACGACCAGCCGGTCCACACGCCCGAGCTTCCGGAACGGGAACGCGCTTAGTAGCTCTACTCTCATGGGCCTGACCGACATCTCTCGCTCGATTTCCCCCGCGACGGCCGTGTGGCCTGGGGACCAAGAGGTCGAATGGACGTGGACGAGCCGTCTCGAACAGGGAAACGCGCCGGTGAATCTCGGTTCGATTCGCTTCAGCACGCACGTGGGCTCGCATGTGGACGCTCCCTACCACGTCACCGAGGAGGGGGATACGACCGACCAGCTGCCTCTGTCTGCTTTCGTTGGGCCCGCACGAGTGGTGGAGGTTGGCGATGCATCGTCACTCCGCCCCGAGCATGTAGACGGACTCACGGCTGAGCGGGTTCTGTTTAAGACGGAGGCCAGTTTTCTGGCGGACGACGAGTGGCCCGACACGGTGGCCTCCATTAAGCCAGAAACGATTCGCCGCCTTGCGGCCAATGACACCGTGCTCGTCGGAACCGACGCCCCATCGGTGGATCCCCTGGATAGCACGGCACTGCCGGCGCATCACGCCCTCACTGAAGCGGGCATCGTGAATTTGGAAGGGCTCTGCCTCAAGAATGTGGCGCCCGGCACCTACCACCTGATGGCGCTCCCCCTTAAGATTGCTGGTGCCGACGCGGCTCCCGTTCGGGCAGTCCTTCGGGACCCCGACCCAGTGTAGATGCCTTACGCCATCCACGAACCCCATTCTTCCGCAGTCCCCGGCGTCTCGGATCTACGCTGCCGCTCGCTCTTTGTCTGATGCTCATCGACCCCCATCTCCATTATGGACCTCTTCAACCGTGACGAACTGAAGCGCTTGGCTGAGTTGGAAGACGACGTTTGCATCTCAATGTATATGCCAACGCATCGCTTTCGGTCTGATTGGTCGCAGAATACGACTCGATTTAAGAACCTCCTCCGAGACGCTCACGATCAGCTCCGCGATCAAGAGTACCGAGAATCGACTATCGACCAGATCCTCGGAGAAGCTCGTCAACTGCTCGACCGGCCGGGATTTTGGCGTGGACTGAGCAAAGGCCTCGCTGCGTTCATCACGTCGGAGACATCCGAATTTTATCGACTCCCGCTGCCGTTCGATGAGCTCGCCGTCGTTGAAGATCGGTTCCACCTCAAGCCGCTCTTCCCGCTGATTGCTGCCAACAACCGCTTTTATCTGCTCACCCTGAGTCAAAACGACGTTCGTCTGTATCAGGGAACCCACCAAGCGATCAGTGAAGTGGAAGCGGCCGAGATTCCTTCTGACATCGTTACCGCCGTACAGCAATACGAAGAGCCTCCCGAACAAGGCTTACAGTCTCACACACAGGGCCATTCCTCTTCTCCCGACAGTCGTGAATCAGATCAACTGCATCATGGACACGGATCGTCTGAGGACCAGAGCAGGGAACCGAAGGATCAACTCAAGCGGTTTTTCCGCCGAATCGATGAGAGTGTGTCGGACTACATCGGTGGGGAGGAGGTGCCGCTCGTCCTCGCCGGAGTATCGGAATACCTGTCTCTCTACGAGAGTGTAAACAGCTATCTCCATCTCATCGACGACGACATCGTAGCCGGGAACCCCGAACCCTTGAGTGTCAAGGAGTTGCACCGAGAGGCATGGGAGGTCGTAAAATCGGTGCTCCAGGAACGACAACAAGAGGAGCTTGATCGGTTTGAGGACCTCTACTATCAAAATGGAGACCTTGCGTCCGATAACTTCCACGAGATTATTCCGGCGTGTGCGTACAGTCGTGTGGAGACCCTCTTCGTGCCGATTGGAGAGTATCGGTGGGGCCGCTTCGACCCGGAGACGAATACAGTTCAGGTCCACGAGTCTCAGCAACCGGGAGATGGGGATCTGCTGAATTACGCGGCGCTCCAGTCGTACCTGAATGGGGGCGCCGTTCACGTCCTGCCGCCTGAACAAATGCCCGGCGGCCGCAGTGTCGCGGCGATTTTCCGGTTTAAGGCGGACGTGGAGGCCACGGAGACGGGCTGACTCCGATTTTTCGCCTTTTTTGGGGTCGAGGACGCAACGCCCGACGAGGATGTGGACTTGAAACATCTCCACATCCCGACAGCCACTCACGGTGCATAAAATACTTCATTGGACCTCAATTTCTTGATAATGTAAATTATCAAGTTTTTTCGAGGACTTACACGATAATATTTTTTATCAATAATAAAATGGCCACTCATGGACCTCATTGCCTCGTTCCTGGAAGAAGTCTCTTCTCAGCAGACGCGCCGGGCCTACCGTACAGATCTCCGGCGCTTCTTTTCTGAAGACGACGTAGATGTGTCTCTGGTTCAGTCCGTCAAGCCAGAGGGTGTTCAATCCTTCGTCCGAGCCATGCATCGAAACGAGAAGGCACCGTCAACCCAGCGGCGGCGATTGTCAGCGCTCCGCCGGTTTTTCGACTGGCTCCTGGATCGAGGAATCGTGGAGGGGAATCCTGCTCGTGCGTGTCGAGTCGACGTTTCTCAGCCCGCGGAGGCGTCCGATCGTTCTCGCGATCGCTCTTCGTCTGTGCTCTCTAAGGCGGAGGTCGAAACGCTCGTTGCTGCGACAGACGACGCAGGGGAAAGTGCCGTTCGGGACCGGGCGTTGATTATCACGATTTTGTACGGGGCGCTCCGCCGCGCGGAGGTAGCCGCCATGAATGTTGAGCACGTTCGTCCGCTGGGGCGTCACTGGGTCATCGACCTACCGCCGGGAGATGAATGGTCGAGCGCATACGTGAAGGTCCCTGAGACCGTCGTAGACGCGATTGAAGCAACCCGTTCCCGGTATGGCATCGACGAAGGCGCTCTCTGGCGCTCCCTCAGCAATCGGAATCGCGGATCACGAATGACTCCGGACGCGATTTACAAGGCTGTCCGGCGAACAGGACGCCGAGCAGGCCTCGGTGCGGTCACAATTGACACACTGCGGCAGACGGGGCTGCGCCTCGCGATGGACGCAGGGGCGACGTTGCAGCAGGTGCAGCTGCATGGACGCCTGAAGTCGGCGGGCTCTGTTGAACGATTAGCGGATCCCGATGGACAAGAGAATCGGCTCAACGAGAATGCAATCGACTTCGTCGATTTCGAAGTGTAGCAGTGTTTTTGACGCTTTTGTATAGAACGGTGCAGGATTATTCCTCTCGGCCCCCCGTAATTTTCGATATGCTACGCAAGAGCGGTTTTTGAATTGAGCACTGGAGCTGAGAGAACATTCTGGCGAACTGTCTCTCAATGCAATAAAACGGAAGTTTTCTTGCGTTTTTGCGAGGCCGTTCGTACGTTACAA